>SLPR01000130.1 GCA_007131895.1 Bacteroidales bacterium
ATCTCGTCCAGTTTTTTGAGGACCTCTTCATCCAGCTGAATACTTGCTGCCCGAACTGCACTTTCCAGTTGCTCAAGGGTTCGTGGCCCCACAATGGGCGCTGTTACCACCGGATTATGAAGCAACCATGCCAGCGCAACTTCTCCCGCAGGATGGCCAATTGTTTTGCACAGCCCTTCGTATTTCTCCAGTTGATCACGTTTCTTTTCTATCTGCTCAGCCTGATTCTTGTCATTGCGTCTTACCCCCTTGCTTTTCTCCAGTGCTCCGCCTAAAACCCCACCTGCCAGCGGGCTCCAGGGAATCAGCCCTAACCCGTAATGCCGGCATGCCGGAATAACTTCCAGCTCAAGCATCCGGTTGTCGAGATTGTAAATGCTCTGCTCGCTCACCAATCCCAGGAACCCCCGTTTGGAGGCTTCCTGGCATGCAGTGGCAATATCCCATCCGGCGAAATTGCTTGAACCCACATACACTACTTTCCCTTGTTTTATCAGCGTATCAAAACTTTGCCATGTTTCATCCCATGGACAATCACGGTCAATATGGTGCATCTGGTACAAATCAATCCGGTCGGTTTGCAATCGCTTCAAGCTCCCTTCACAATGTTTGCGGATTTTATAAGCGCTCAGGCCTGGCCCGTAACTGTTGGCTTCAGACAGATTTGCCTTGCGTTTCACCGGGCCGTAAACTTTGGTTGCCAACACAACAGCATCTCGTCGTCCTCCCCCCTGGGCAAGCCACCGGCCGATAATTTCTTCCGTATATCCATGCTCCGCAGACCAGCCATAAACATCAGCCGTATCGAAAAAATTGATCCCCAACTCCAACGCGCGATCCATGATTTTGAAGCTCTCCTCTTCGCTCGTATGCCATCCAAAGTTCATGGTTCCCAGGCAAATATTGCTCACAAGAACTCCATGCTTTCCCAGTCTCTTGTGTTTTACTGATGTCATGCTACCTCCTTTTTAAGGGTTCAACTACTTGTAATCCGCTTAGCGTCCACGAATTACACCAATTTTCACGAATTTATTTAAAATACCTTAATCTGCACTTATTCGTCAAGGTCAAATATAATCCTTAAATTCTCCTTTACTTTTTCGCCTGTTTCTCCCGGAAGTTCACCGATTTTCTTAATCAATCTTTTGTTATCTATGGCCCTGAGTTGATCCATCATTACATCACAATCTTCCTTCACATTGGCAATTCCCTTCTTAAGATATACCCTGAGTATTTGACTTTCCGGCTTAACATTGGTTGTTATCGGACAAATAAGTGTCGCAGGATGAACTTTGTTTAATAAATCTGTCTGAACGATTAAAACAGGTCTTGTTTTCCCCGCTTCGGTGCCAAATTTGGGATCAATAGTTGCCAGCCATACTTCAAACCTCTTAGCCTTCATACATTTCTGATTTTTCAAATTCTGAAAGCACTTTCATAGATTCATCACTTACCATTTTCGATTCTGCCTCAAGAAGCTTTTCCATAATTTTCTTTTTCTGGATTCGATTATAGTACTGTATTGCTTCATTAATGTATCTATTCCTTGGTTTTTTAATTTTCCCAAGCAATTCTTCTGTTTCCTGATACACATGGTTATCAAGTTTCAATGACAGGGTTTTCATTTTTATACCGCTTTAGTGCACCTTAAAAGTATATACTATTTTACAATTTTCAAAACAGTAATTTATTTTTATAAACACATCAGCATTAAAAACCAGCAGTTAAAACTAACGGCAATGGTCAGGAATTTTTTCGTTACCCATTGCTGTTCTGTTAATCGTAAAGGAAAAGATGCTGCCACAAACCAGGGGGATTTTGCCTCATTTTGTGGTCCCGCTTGCGGCAACTTATTGCAGGCGGTAGTTTTTACTTTATACTTGCCAGGTCAATGTGTGGTGGAATGCCCTGGGGAAACCGTGCAAACATTCTTAACTTGTCATAAGTCATATCCTTGTCGCTGTAAGTAAAGGCATTCTGTCCCGTAACTGTAACCGTAATGGTAACAATTAAATGAATGGGCATTGTAATTATTGAGTAAATACCATGAATGAAGGGATAAACAATAAATACAGGAATTGTCCAACCATAATTTCTGGGTGCAGCATATTTGAGTTTAAATCTTTCTACTTCACTGATGGGGACTGTTATGCACTCTTTTGTATCTTCTGTCAGCACAACAATTTCATTGGTGTCAATGGCAATTAGCTCTCCATCAATATTTGATGCTGTCTTGCGAACGATTCGGATATATGAACCATACTCATTAACCCCGATCTTGTCTGATGGGGGTAAATATGCCGGCGATTTGCAGCTGCTGAAAAAAAAAATCAACAGGCCTATAAGGGCGATATTAGTCTTCATAGTATGAGAATGTTTGAGTGTCAATTCTTGTGCTCCAGAATTCTTGTTCCATTGTGGATTCGTATTGTTTGAATTTTTTCGCTTCTTCCCTGAGATATCTTTCAGGATTAAACACCATTTGTTTAAGTTTTAGCAAGTTCTTATTCTTTAACCAATTCTCTCGCATCCATTCAAGATAATATCCCTTTGAATAAAGGAATAATTCGTAATCCCTGTTTGCTTCCGGCATAATGAAATTAAACTTATACGCACTGCCGGGCATTGAAATTAAATATTTATCCGGTGATAAAATTTGGTTTAACGCAACGTTGTCTATTTGGCCTTTATGAAGAATTGAAGATGGGGAAAGTTCAATGGGCTTAACCTGGCTTTCAATATTTGTCAGCGCAACGTAATCTATTCGCCACAATCCTCTGTTCAAAACAAGTTTGACTTTAACTTTGGAATCGGATGGAAGGTTTTGTAAAGGAATAATTTGTCTGTTAATTGCAATGGGACCCGTTTCATAAAATCTATCCTGATACTCCCAGTTACTGTTTTGCCCATTCCAGGTATAGACATCTATTCCTCCCAATAATTTTGTGGTTGCATCAAAAGTATTTCTCATATCCTCATCAGTTTCCAATATTGCAAAAACATCACTGACTTCATCACCCATATAACCCATTGCGCTATAGAATAAGTATGTTGTCATCAGTGTTTGGCGGAAATTCAGGATAAATCCAATGTTATCTGTATTTTCAACGTTTTCGAATGTTAAATAAATTTCCTCCCTGCTGTTCAAATTGTTTTCATCTGACAATGAATATCTTTCTTGTCTGTCTTGACTCTTTAATAGTGCTGTAATATTTCCTTCATCTGCCGTTGAATAAGACAGGGAATAATTGTTTGAACAGAGGTAAAAGTCGTTGGTTGGAGATTGGTATACCCTTTCTCCCTCTTCAAGCGGATAGGCAAGAATTTTGACATCCTTAACACAATGGGTTTCCAACGCTTCATTTTTCATTGTGATGGGAAAATCTTTGCTGGTAATTCGTTTAGGATTTAAGGCATCAATGTCAAAATACTCCATTGATGGTAAAATAGCATTGGAAAAGCCTTCTGCATCGGCATAATGAAAATTGTCGTTTTCATTGATGTAAAAAGTAGGACAAGAGCCGAAACAAGCTTTGGGATTTGTCAGGCAAACGATTCCCATGGCAACATCAAGTCCGGTCAATATAGCTAATGCCGCAATCCTGCCCGATTCCGGGTTCATAATTTTCGTATTGGTTTCAAATATTGCAACGCTGTCAATGGGGATGCTGATGGAGTCTTGTAAAATCTGTTTCCGGTTAAAATCATATTGAGTCCCCTTGCCGCTGACTATATTCAAGGTCGTGTCAACTTTCCAGTTGTCCTCCAGTATGATAACATCGCCATTTTTCAGATGGGCTTTTAAAAATGGTTTTGTTTGTAAATTCCTGGTCTCGTGAATTAAACTATTCGCCTCTCTGTAGTTGGAACGAAAATAGTAGGTCTTGCAGGATTGTATAGCGATCAATACAACCGTTACTGTCAAAATATAAAAAATGTTTTTTTTCATTATCGGTCTGTTTAGATAAAATGTCGTTTTAAAATTACCTCCAACATTCCCAACTTGTGCTAATCCTTTTGTTTTGCGTCTTGCGCTTATTTCAATTACAGAATGCCTTTCTCAAATGCCACAATAGACCTATTCCCCATCCACTTCTCATTACAATTATGCACATACTCCTCTCCCTAACCTGTGCCAAATATAAACATTTTTTAACATGACGAATGGTTTTTATCCGACCAAATAAAATGTTTTCCGATAACCTGCAATCTTGCCATGACAAATAATGGAACTGATGACCTCTGTTCTTCCCAGCATTAAATTAATAATCGACAGAAAAAACTGACGGCAAAGGACAGGATCAATTGGCGGTATCCATTGCCGTGATCATGGCATCTCCAAGCTGGTAAGCTTATTCAGCAAATTCACCCATCACATAATTTTCACGCATTTCGGCAGCTGGTTTTATAAGGTCATGCGGGAGTCCGGGAAAAAGCTGAATTTCTACGAAATGAAAAATTTCCGCTGCTTACAACGCAATGAAAACAGAGATACACAAGCTTTAAACAGGGTGTTTTTTCCACACCTTTACCCGGAATAATTCACCCTTGACTTTATTATCAACTCCCCGTTTCTGGCCAACCAGTTGAAAATGAGCTTTTAATTAAGATCATACAGTTGCGCGCAGAACTTTCAGCGGTCCGGTGGTATATTATTTGAAATTGTCTGGGAAATAATCTTAAACAAAAATTAATTATGAAAAAATCAGTATTTTTTATCAGATTTAGTTTAATGCATTTTTGCGCTGCTTTAATCGCTTTTATGTTTCTTTCCGCATGTCAGCCACCCACCCCAACCGAAGAAGCCGAAGTTGAGGATCCGATGATCCCCGAAGTGATAACGGAAGACATGGGAAGGCAACCCTGGGTGTTGGATATTAAAAAGGAAACCATAGAAAACCCTCATTACCGTGAAGCAAAATGGACGGGAGACTACCTGCAAATGGTATTCATGTCGCTGAATCCCATGGACGGCATTGATTTGGAAGTGCATGAGAACCATGACCAGTTCATTCGCATTGAACAAGGAGAGGCCCGTGTATTGATGGGGGAAACCCGGGAAAGTCTGTTATTTGACCAAATGGTTTATGATGACTGGGCCGTTTTTATTCCTGCCGGTTACTGGCATGAAGTCAGGAACACAGGAGAAAACGAACTGAAACTATATACCATTTATGCACCTGCAGAGCATCCCTCCGGTATCATCCATGAAACCTATGAAGATACAGAGGGCTATGAACATTAACATTGATGTGTAATTGGTGCATTATAATGCTTTCCCGGACCTAATGCCCGGGTGCCGAAATACAATCCTCATGGATTTTGGCCCCGGGCAATTATCTTTTTAAAAAAAAGTGAGACTTCTATTTAATCCTTTTTAAAAATCTTTTAAACAAAGCCATGGATAGGTTCTGCAAAGCCCAAAAAGAAGACCTCAATTCCCTGCCGGTTTCAGGCACAATACCGGGAAGCCACAATGGCAAGGAGATTGGATAAACAGCGATTGGACAAACTTAATGAATCAGAAATGCTTTTTATTTACTGCAATAAATATAAAAACGCTTATTCTGCAAAAAATGCCCAAACCCTGAAAAGGTTTTCTGAGTTGTAGCAATTTTTCACAACTGTGTACGAACATCCACATTTTCTGCTGAATGGGAAACAGAAAGCAACCTGGATTCAAGATTGTTATGGAAAAGCCAGCTCAACGCCGCCCAAATTAAGGTCCGGTCCGAAAACGGGTGGATCACCCTCACCGGAGAAGTGGACAGCTACCGGGATAAAAAGCTTGCTGAAAATATTTCCGGCTCTGCCACAGGAGTTATCAGCGTAAATAACGAATGATAAGTAAAACCAAAAAAAACAGCCATGGATTATGATATAGAAAACGAAATAAAAAGTGCATACAGCCGAAGCGCCCTGGTTGACGAAACAATCGTGCAGGTAAGCGTTAATGGCGGACACGTCCATTTAAGCGGCATTGTTCCTTTTTACGCCATGAAGAAAGAAATACTCGATATCGCAAACAAAACCTCCGGCGTAATGGATGTGATTGATGAGGAGACCATTGGTTAGATATCCTGGAGGATTGTGTCAGGTTGTTTTACCCTTTTTATTCCTCTTCAATTTTAATGGCTTCAACAGGACATTCTTCGGCTGCCTCTTCAATTTTTTTCTCGTACATACTGAGGCTTACATTTTCATTTACAATCGCAATCCCGTCCGGAAGGCTGAATACTTCGGGGCAAAGTTCTACGCACAATTCGCATGCAGTGCAGTCTTCGGTAATCCAAACTTTTTTTATCGCCATAGCCTCATTCTTTTAGGATGGTTATTTTTTGTTCTGACAGATTTTTAAGCAGAAAAAAACTTTTTCAGGAA
>SLPR01000417.1 GCA_007131895.1 Bacteroidales bacterium
ATTGAGCGGGAGTATCTTTCTGGTTGGTTCTGAGATTAAGCGCTTTGTTAAAAATTGATATCAGGAGATTCAATTCATGCATTCTTTGTTTGAAAATTTCAGACCATGAAATATCATGAGACAATGTATAATAAGTTTTTCTGTCACCCGGTTCGGTAATGGGTTTGATAAATTTTACCTGGATAAGTGATTTTACATTGGTGCTGATAGAACTTTTGCTGGCCTGAAGAACCTGTGTAAGTTCCTCAAATGAAACCCTCTCTTTGTCGGATACCATCAAAAAACCCAGAATTCTTCCTGCCATTCTTGTCATACCAAGAGATTCAAAGAATATCCCGGTTTCTTCTATAAATGTGCTTCTTTCGTTTATTGTGGGCATAGTCTATAATATTTTATGGTTAGACCACAAAGATAATGATTTTTCTTAAATGTTCTGTGAAGAAAGAACAAAAAGAACTTAACTGATTATACCTGAAAATTACTTAAATGACTGTTATGTAATCTTATTAGCAATTTGTCTGGTTGTGGAACATATAGCCATTCTCGTTCCAATATTGCTAAGTAACACAAAAAGAGACAAATAAGGTTTCGTTGATGCCGAACCAACCGAATAGACTGTACGCTCATGTACAGTGACTGTACGGAGATGTACATATATTTCTTTGTGAGCTAAAACTCATGCCAGTTTGGTACTTGCTTTTCTCCTTGCAAATGATTGCTTGTCTATCCAATCTAATGTAGACTGCAATCCAACAAAGAACCCTCCCGATGGTTATGTTATTATAATAACTCACTAAAAACCAATAAAATGAAATATTCCATAAAGATTAATTCAGTAAAAACAGTTGAAGAACTTTTAGGCTCATGGACCGACGAGGACTTTAAAGAGTTGTTGAAACGATTCGAGTACCCCGATGCCGACAAGCTTAAACCACAGGAGTTGAAAGAATATCTCGCTATGGCTGTTGCTGATTTTGAGCCCAGCGAGGCAGCAGCTATTCTTCTTGATTATAAACTTTCGGATACATTAGCCGAGGGACAAATTGATAATATTTCACACGAAATGTTGCGGGAAAAAGTTGCAGAAAACTATTCTGATATTTCTATTCACCGGACGTTGTTTAATATCAATCAGCTCCTTTATAAGGCTTTCAATGGGAAGTTTCCCAATACAAAGGCGCAGCTGTTGGATTTTGAATTAAAAGCGGAAGATGGTCAGGAAAATGAAATAACCAAAGAGCTGGTTTTAAAAGCCCTCAAATCCGGTCTTTCAGACAATAACCTTATTGTCCGTTTGTTTCAAGACCAACTGGAAGGCAAAGCCCCATTTACTGAAGCCGAAGGAATCGTATGGGAATTGGAAAGCAAGCCCAACAACCAGTATGTGCTTACCACCTCCGAAAAATGGCTGAAAGAGGAAGATTTTGAAAAACTGGAATTCGAATCAACCGTGATTCCCTATGAGGGAGAGGAGGATGAATAACCGGACCGGAACTGTAGTCAGAACCAGAACTCAAGTCCGGACCGGACGGGTGCTTATACAATGCAAGTGAGGGTATGACTTCAAGTCATGCCCTCACTAAAATGTTGATTGCGAATGGATTTGTATCGAAAATTCATTAGCCCGGACCGGAACTCAAGTCCGGGCCGGACGGGTGCCTTTAATAAAACCAGATTATTTGGTGATTTGCAATTTCCTCATTTCAACTCCCTTGTCGGTTTGAATCTGAACAACGTAAATTCCGGTAGGCAATTGGGTTTGTATTTTCACCTTGTTGCCGGTTGTAGCTATGCTATAAACCTTTTTACCGGTAATATCAAAAATAGCTAACGTATGGATGTTGTTGTCTGCAGCAATGGTAAACTGATTGGCCGCAGGGTTGGGATAAATGTTCAGAAAAGGCTGCAAAACGGGTTGCACTGAAGTGTAAATTTCAATATCAGCTGCAAACCGGGGTACAATCTGAAGAGTTTCAAAATAGGTCAGTACTACTCCTGTAATGTTTATGGGTTGCACAGGAACAGGTTCGCCAATGTAATCTACATTGAAGAAATCGGTTCTGACAACAAACTCATTTGTACCATCAGTGATGGTATAGTTAGAACCATTTACAAATACCGCACCCGGCTCTATGCCCGTAAATACTGCATTGTTAAGAATGATGAGCCTGGCCTGGTCGTTCTGGGTAATGTCGGGGATAGTCATGGTTACAGGGGCAACAGGTGTGTTCTCCGTTGATGGGGCCGTGTTTTGCTCAGGTTGAAACCTTACCATATCCCTGAAAATATCAATTGTTCCAACAACGTTGGTAATGACATCATAAAGTTCGTAGGAGGTAGAAATGATACCCGGGCTGTCATCAATAAGAATAGCTGCAGTTTCATCCTGGATAAATTTCCGGTTGCGAAAGCCATCCATGGCCACAATTACAGCGTTGCCGGTGTAGATATATACCGTTTCATCAGCAGGCTTTTCGCGCAATTCTGCCAGGGTAGCCACTTCAATTACTTCAAGGAAGGTAAAAGTTGCTTCAGCCACATCGCTGTCGTCCAGATTATCGGCTGTAGCATATGCATACAAGGTGGTGGTTTCAGTTAAAACTACCGGCTGGGTAAATTCAATCCATGAGTCTTGATCTCCCGTTGTGCTGTAATAGACAGTGGCATCCGGGGTTGTGGTTGTTATATTGACTTCCACCGGGCTATAAAAACTTCCACCATTCGGGCTGAATATTGGCTTGCTCACCTGGGTAACTTCACCATCAAAAGCGGTCCAGCTTATATTGTCCAGGACAATTTGCTGGTTGCCATCAGCTCCGTAAAGGCGTAAAATCAGGTCAAAAGTTCCGGGAATATCAATATCATCCACAACAAAAGGAATAACTGTGTCATCAGCGCCTTCGCCAAAGGCAGGCTCAAACTGCTGAATGACGGCTCCGTTAATTACCAGCTCAAGTTTGCGCTGTGTATTTCCTGTGAAAGCTTTCCTTGTGTCAACGACGAAATTGCCGATTCCACCGGTTATGGTTGCTGAAAGGCTGCTGGGTTCGTCTGCTCTTCTGAGCATGATGCCTTTACCGTCAATGGGAAAATCTCCCTCGTCTCTGGCATGCACGTACGTCCAGGTAATGTTGTTGTTACCTTCAAAAGAGCCGTTCGTGTAGGATGCAGTAAGGTTGGCATTGTCAAAGTTTTCGAATCCCTGACCAATGCTTTTCTGGCTGAAAAGTATAAGGGATACAGCGAAAAGACCAACAGAAAGAAGTAAATGTTTTTTCATAAAAGTGGGAGTTAAAGGTGAATGTTTTGTTTGGATTTTGTTGAACACCTGAAAGAACAAGGTTGCCAAGGGTTGCTTTTCAGATATACAATACAAAATTAGATAAAATAAACGAGCGAATATGTTAAGTCAGCAGGATAGCATAAATTTATTGTTTATCTGATAAAAAAGGCTGCTCCCTGAAAAGAGAGCAGCCTTTGAGATTTCCCAATGGGAAAATCAGTGAGTTATCACTTCTGAATCTGAAGTTTTCTTACGAATACTCCTTCGTCAGTATGGATGCGTAAAAGATAGATGCCTGACTCGAAACTGTTGTTGATACGAGTTTCATTGTCATTGATAACATCATTGTAAACCACCTTGCCTGTGATGTCGGTAATTACAATACTGCGAATTATACTGTTGGCAGTAATGTTGAAATTATCGCGTGCAGGGTTGGGGAATACGTTGATGTCCAATGAAGTGATATCACCTACAGAAACATCTTCGTCGAAGTTGGCAGTGAGCACAACATCCATAGCAGGCATTGTAAAAGTAAACTCGGCTTCTGTACTTACAACAACGTCGTCAGCATCAGTCCAGTTCACAAATACAAAATCATCAGCTGCTACAGCAGTTAAGAGTACTTCTTCACCTTCTTCATACAGACCGGCTCCGTTCACTGTTCCGCCATCGGCAGGATCAGCAACCAGGGTAAGTGCAAATACAGGTTCAGTAGTACCCCAAACATCGTTAACAGTCATGTCGTCAGCAACGGTAACAGTGCGGTTTGCGCCACCATCCCATTCGCCGCCGTCCCAGCCTGCGTTGAGGAAGTACTTGTACTCATAAGTACCTGCTTCAAGCTCGAGGGTGTTGGTATAAATCCAGGAGTCGCCTACGCGTTCCATAGTCTGGTTTGCAGGATCATCTCCCGGCTCAGCCCATCCAAGCAAATCACCAGTCATGTATACCACATCGTTGTCCGGATCGAATCCTTCGGCGGTGCTCATGTTTACATTAAAGGTAACAGCAAAGGTTTCAGGAGCAATATACTCTTCGAAGTCAGCTTCGAAACGGGGTACAAGCTGCAGGTTGTCGTGGAACTGGAGAATAACACCGGTAATGTTGAGCGGAGTTACGGGAATTTCTTCACCGATATAATCCACATTCCAGAAGTCTGTTCTTACAGCCAACGTGTTTTCACCATCAGTAATGGTGTAGTTCTGCCCGTTGGCAAATACCTGTCCATCTGCAATGTCAGTGAATGTAACGTTGTAAAGCTTCACGAGCTTGGCCTGATCATCAGAAGTAAGTCCGTCAATGGTGAAATCATAAGGATCAACCGGAGTGTTCTCAGTGGCTGGCTCAGCGTCAAATCTGGGCTGGAACCGGAGCATCTGGTTGAATACATTGAGTACACCCACCACATCGGTAATTACATCATAGAGTTCATACTCTGGAGTGATAATTCCGGGCTGGTCGTCAATGAGAATCGCTGCCGTTGCGTCCTGCAAGAACTTGCGGTTGCGGAATCCATCCATGGCTACAATAACTGCTTCACCGGTATAACGGTAGAAAGTACCATCAGCAGGCAGATCGCGCAGTTCAGCAAGGGTTGCAACCTCGGTAATCGGAATCTCGTTAAAGTTGGCAACAAGGGTAGTAGCTTCAGCAGGCATGGTGTAGTTAAATTCTGCATCTGTGCTTACCTCGTCAGTGCCTATCGTCCAGTTAACAAACTCATAGCCGATGGCAGCAGTTGCCGATACAGGAACAGTAGATCCTTCATAATACTCACCACCACCTGTAACAGCGCCACCTTCAGCGGGTTCTGCTTCAACAGTAAGGGTGTAAGTAGGTGGCAGTGCTCCGGTTGTTTCAAGCACGAAACCTTTGCCTACAACGTGCGCAAGAATCATTAGCTCACCATCCTCGTCAAAGGCAACCTGGTTGGTAGCCGTTAAGTTTGCATGTCCGGCATCACCCATCTGCTTGTCATATACTAAACGATTAGCAAGAACTTCGCTGGTAGAAATGAAGTTGATAGCTTCAATTACTGTTTCACCCAGAGAAATATCAACAATCTGGTGACGGGCAGCAATGTCAGCATTTGTTTCATTGTTCAGTGTATAAGAAAGATATCTGTTACCATTGTGGTAGAAGATATTGGGGTCGTAAGAACGCATATCGATAACATCAGTATCCATATGGGCCAATATATCGCCATCAATGTCGACAATCATGATACCAATGTTATTGCTGGTAAGAACGAATATATCGTCTTCACCTTCAATAGGATTAATGATACCGTGGTTGTTGATGTGGTCAAACTCAACATCAAGGGTAATCAGATCAGGATTGTCTTCGTTTTGCAGAACACCACCTTCAAAGTTCCATACTCTGAATTCTTTTGAGGTATTGATGTGTGCAATAATGTGACCATCCGCGGCAGGATCTCCAATGATAGAGAAGGCATCACCCAGGCGACCAGGTAAAGCATCATAGCTTATAACCGCTTCAGGAGCACTTTCAAGACTTGTCCAGCGATAGATTTTGAATATACCTTGTCCCCAGCCATCACCACTTGGGTTTAACGAGAGGTTAGATACATAAATGTTGTTTCCAACAGTGCGAACATAGTTAATGGGGAAAGTAACAGGTTCAATAATGTCTGTTCCCATATTCAGAGCAACAGGATCAAGGTGCGGATTCTTACTATCCCATACCCAAACATTGGGTCCGTTTTCGCGTGAGGCAACTACGACATAACGATTCTGATAAAGAGCAGCACTACGTGCATTTCCACCTGAGCCAATTTCTACTGGCAGATTCTCATAAGTCATGTCAAGCAGAGCATTAAGCGTAATCGGATCAGCAGCACCAGGAGCAAAGTTTGCAGTAAGGGTAAGGTCTTCTGAAGGCATAGTGATAACATTGTTTGCTTCAGTAGATACCACTTCACCGTCTTCGTCAGTCCAGTTAAGGAATGCAAAACCAGCGTTGGGAGTAGCGGTAACTTCTACCTGAGAAGTTTCCAGGTGTGTGCCTGCGCCGGTTACGGTACCCCAGTCTTCAGGATTCACGTTGAGGGTAAGGGTGTATTCCTGCAGGTCTCTG
>SLPR01000209.1 GCA_007131895.1 Bacteroidales bacterium
GGGAAGGGTACAGCCCACAAAGCCCCTGGCTGTGATGTCACCCCCTCCGCTGTCGGCAACCCTGCCAGCACCTATAATTCGATGGATTGCAGGGGCAATAACTTCAATGGTTTCGACTGTGGGTGCGACAGGTTCCTTTTTGCATCCAAAACATAAAATCACAAGAGACAGTGACAGGGCCAGCCATAAAGCGTGGATTCCTTGTTGGGTTTTCATGTGGCAGAAGAATAAATATTTTGCAAAAAATGACCTTTTGTTATCTCCCGGAGTGTTTGCACCATGCGCCTGTAATAATCGTTCCCCTCCCTGACGACAATTATCCGATGGTCAAAAATATGAATTTATTATAATTTCTTACAAAATAATTTGCAATTTTTTGAATGAAAGAGGATTTTTAACAATTTCTTTCAGGCAATAAAAACTACTTTAACAAATTTCCCGAAGACTGATTGTATCTTTTTTAGCCAGCCACCAGAAACCGGATCAAAATCAAAAAAAACTATGTGTCTATGCGTTAAGATTTTTAAAACACATAGGCACATAAGATCTTGATTTGGCATAACAGGCCTTTTGCAGCTACGTGTCTATGTGGTAAATGATTCTACAATTACATAGACACATAGAAATAAAAGCACATTATGCGATAGGGTTTTACTTATGGCTCCGTAACAGACATCACCACCCTAAATCCTGTTGCATTATCCCTGAAGCCTTCCGGCCTTTTCATCCTGTGAGAAATATCTGTTTGTTGTTTCCATGAACTTCCCTTAGCAATCCTTAATCCTTCTTCCGATTGACTGCCGGTCCATTCACTGACATTGTTATTCAGGTTGTGCAAACCCAACCGGTTTTGCTCTCCACTTTTCACCTTTCTTAATTGAGATACATGCTCTGTATCGGTGTCAGCTTTTTTTGCTGCATACATCCATTCTGTTTCGGTGGGCAGCCTGAGGTCAGCGGCCTGAGGCAAACCTTTTTCTCTTCTCAGGATATTGATTTGTTGGGTTTTCCACAGGCAGAAAAATTTTGCACTTTCATAAGTAACTCCTGCAACAGGGAAATCATCATACTTTTCGTCATAGAAGTAATTTTCGAAATCCTGCTCCCCTCCCCAGCCGTTGGAATAGGTTACTTTTTCCAGAATTTCACCATACTGGTAAAAGGTCATTGATTTTCGAATGTCGAGCTCCGGTGTGATTTTATCTGGATCTATCACCCCCATACTGTCATCCGGATTCGCCTTCAGGGCTTCGATGAATTCCCTGTATTCCCTGTTGGTAATCTCCTCGCTCATCCGAAAGGCATTAACATGAATCTCTAAACCATTAAGTTCAATTGTTCCTGCGGGAATCAGTGTCATATCTATATCCAATGATAATGACAAATCCTGCTTCTGACCCGGGGCAGTCCCTGCCAGCCATAATACAAGTAAGATAAAAAGTGTGTGTTTCATAGGTTGGTTTTTCAAATGAATGCAACTGGAATCTGTATGTGAACGAATTTAAGGACTTGCTTGGTATTTTAACGCAGAGGGTATTGCAGGACCTCCGATGTCCTGATCAGGGGTTACCCCGCAATCAGTAAGTGCTGGCACTTGCAAATTGCATAATGCAATTACAGGCTGGCAGGTATTGTAACCCTGCATGATATTTTATAGGTTTGTACGCAATCTCATAATACAGGAAAAAACTTTCTGCAAGCAACAATGGCTCAGGTTGTATTACAGTGAAAATATGCGAAATCACTGCTGAATCGCACAGCTTATAATGATTTCCTCCTGCAATTATACCAAACAAAGATAGCCGAATCAAACAAAATTAACATAATGATATAACATATTTTTTTAACAAACTATTCCCATGAAAATACTCAAAACCATCCTTCCGGGAATCGCCCTGTTGCTGTTAATTGGCAACCTGTGGGCTCAAACACCGGAATCTTTTCATTATCAAGCTGTAATAAGAGACGATGCCGGACATGTTATGGCCGGAGAGCAGGTTACGGTTGTACTGGCCATATTGAAGGGCAGTGCCGAGGGACAGGCTGTATTTACTGAGACCCACAATGCACAAACCAATGACATGGGCCTTATCACCCTGCAAGTGGGTGCTGTAAACGATTTAAGCGTGATAGACTGGAGTGAAGATGCATACTTTCTGCAGGTTATTGCCGATGGCGTGGTGATGGGGGTTAGCCAGCTACTGAGCGTACCCTTTGCACTGCATGCAAAAACTTCCGCCGACACATTCAGCGGTGATTACAATGATTTGATCAACACACCCGACTTTTCGGGTTTTATTGCAACAGACTCCCCCCAGACCGGCGATCTCCTTTGGTATCATGAGGATCAGTGGCAGCTGCTTTCCATTGGAGATGAAGGGCAAGTGCTTACCATCGTCGACGGATTTATCAGCTGGGCAGACCTCCCCGAGCCGGATCCGGGAGATGACGACGAGAATGGTGATGATGAACCTGTTACTGTCACTGATATTGATGGAAATATTTACCCTGTAGTTACCATCGGACAACAGCAATGGATGGCACAAAACCTGCGCACAACCCACTATGCCGACAGCACGGCCATCACCCATGCTGTAACAGACAGCGAGTGGGCCGGAAATACCAGCGGGGCCTACACCATCTATCCGCATGACGTGGTTGATGGTATTAACTCTGAAGAGGAAATGGTGGAAAAATACGGTAAGCTATACAACTGGCACGCTGTCAATCATGACCAGAATATCTGCCCCGCCGGATGGAAGATGCCCGATGATGACGACTGGATCGAGCTTGTAAATTTCATCATAGCTGATATTGAGGAGGTAGATGAAGACAATCTGGGCAACGTGCTGAAGTCTTGCCGCCAGGTCAATTCGCCATTGGGGGAAGATTGCTACACCTTTGAACATCCCCGCTGGAGTTCGCATCATACCCACTATGGCACCGACGATTATGGATTTAACGGATTGCCTGCCGGAGTAAGATACGCCAATGGAATCTTTGGCGCTGTGGGCAACAATGGCCAGTGGTGGTCATCTACAGAAGCCTCCGAAACCCAGGGCAGGAGAAGGAATATGACATTTTCCAGTGGTGCCTTTGGGGCTTTTAATCAAAACAAACTTATTGGTCTGTCCATCAGGTGCGTCAAAGAAGACTAATCGCACTTCCGGGGGCAACATACATTTTATCTGTTACCATCATGCACAATACTTTTTACCGGCATTTTTTGCTGATCCTGGTGTTTTTTATCCTGACCGGATCCTTGAACCATTTACATTCAGGTGTTATTACTCCGGCTTTGCAGGAAAAGATTGATCACACATTACCAGAGGAAAAGATCCGAATCAATATCCGCCTGAAGCATCAATACCCTGCCGATGCATTGCAGCATCTTACCAGGGATATTCATGACAAAGAACAAATCAGAAAAGTGGTTACCCGCGAGCTGAAAGATTTCTCACGACAAAGCCAGCAAGAAATCCTTGCTATGCTTGACAATCCGCTTTCAGGACAGAAAGCAAGCCATGTGAGGGCTTTCTGGCTTGTAAATCTTGTCAGCTGTTATGCTTCCCGGGATCTTATAGAGCAAATCGCAGCCCAGCCCTATGTGGCCAGGGTGGACTATGACCGGATGGAACAGGTGCTTTCGGGTCCGCCTCCAACTCCTCTTCACAAAGGTGACAAACTTGAGCCACGAACAAACACTGCATGGAATGTATCCCATATAAATACCCCTTTGGTCTGGGAGCAGGGTTATACGGGTGCCGGTGTGGTAGTAGCAGTGCTTGACACAGGAGTCAACAGCGAACATACCGACCTTGCCGGGCGCATGTGGCAACATCCTGATTTTCCCAACCACGGATACAATTTTGTTGACAATAACCATAATACCCACGACGGGCAAAGCCATGGCACCCATTGTGCCGGAACAGTAGCCGGCAACGGCACCTCCGGCACAGCAACGGGTATCGCTCCCGGGGCTACCATCATGGCCCTGAAGGTGCTCAACGATCAGGGCAGTGGCACCGAATCGGGAGTCTGGGCAGGCATTGAGTTTGCCGTAGAGCATGGAGCCCAGGTGCTGAGCCTCTCACTGGGCTGGCCCCATTCGGCCAATCCTGACAGGGCTGCATGGCGCACCATTATGGTTAATGCCATGAATGCAGGTGTTATAGCCGCAGTAGCTGCAGGCAACGAGGGGCAGGGTGGATTTGGGACACAACCCCCGCCCAACAATATAAGAACCCCCGGAGACTGCCCTGCTCCCTGGTCGCACCCCGACCAGCTTGCTGCAGGAGGAAGCTCCGCCGTTGTTACTGTTGGTGCTACCACCGAAACTGACGAGGTGGCTCCTTTCTCAAGCATCGGGCCCGTTACCTGGCAAAATATTGCCCCTTTTAATGATTATGACCTGGTCGACAATACCGGTTTGCTGGCACCCGATGTGGTAGCACCCGGCACCCAGATCGTTTCCCTGTCGCACGCTTCCAACACCGGCTATGTATCCATGAGCGGAACTTCCATGGCCGCCCCCGCCGTGGCCGGTCTGATGGCTCTGATGCTGGAAAAAAATCCTTTGCTTACCCCTGCCGAAATCAGCCGCGTGCTGGAAGAATCGGCCGTAGCACTGGATGTAGGAAAAAACAACCAGTCAGGTAGCGGCAGAATTGACGCTCTGGCTGCTGTGGTAGCTACTCCCGCAGGCATCCGGTATATAGACCATACCCTCAACGACAGCCAGGGAAATGACAACGGACAAATCAATCCCGGTGAAACCATTTCTCTCTCTGTTACCATCCAGAACATTGCCGATGAACCTCTCAACGATGTAGTGGCATGGCTGGAAACTTCGTCCCCTTTTATTACTATTACACAACCCAATGCCAGTCTGGGAGATTTCCTCACTGACGAGACCATTGAGTTTGCTGACATTTTTACTTTTGAAGTATCCGATTCTATCCCCGGAAATCATAAGATCGTATTCGATATATATGCCACCTCTGAAAGAGATACCCTTCCAACCTGGAAAACCAGTTTTCTGGAGATGGCTCATGCTCCCTTTGTCCGTTTTGATGGTTTTGGGGTTGATGACAGTGAGTATGGCAATAATGACGGGGTGCTGGACCCCGGGGAAACGGCATTGCTGCTGGTTACCCTTGAAAATTCAGGACAAATGCCTACTCAGGCTTTAAGTGTGCGGGCAGAAACTTCCAGCGCATGGATAACGCTGTTGCAGGCAGAGCCCCTGGAGCTGCCTGCTCTTAATCCCGGAGAAACGGTACAAATAGGTATTCCTGTAGTATCATCCCAGGTAACACCTCACGAAACACTCGCATGGATTGAATTTACGGCCACATCCGGGCCTCATTCCTTTGACCAGACGCTGCCTTTTGTTGCCGGATTGGCTCCTTTGTACACCCTGGGAGATATCCCTTCTACCCTGAATACCGACCCCAACACCCTGAGTCAGGCCCTTGAACCCGGTCAGATGAGCGTTATTCTGCCCGTGGGTGCCTCCATTACAGGTGTGGATGTTGAATACGAAATCACCTCCATGGCCGGTGCATGGGTAAGAGAGCAGAGGTCCTATATAAGATGTGTATCACCGGGAGGAATGGCAGAATCTGCCTTGGCCAGTGGTCCCAACTTTTATCACGAAGGTACGGCGCAATACAAGCGCACCGGCCTCACCATCGCAAATGGAGTGGAGGGAGGCGGTGAAGTAGAGTTTGAGCTCCACGTGTTCCGCACTTTTGGTGGTTCAGGATCCAATACCAATTATACCTTTGTGCCCGACAGCACCTGGAAGATCATTGTGCATTACACCATGCCTGAGTATGATGTGGTGTTTAAGGTGGAAAACCAGGCAGGTTACCCGGTGCAGGGAGCACAGGTAAAGGTGGGCAATATCTTCGCTGAAACCAATACCCTGGGTGAAGCGCATCTGCAGCTTTTTGAGGGTACGCATTATTACAACATTACGGCTCCGGACCACCATACACTCATGGTACAGCCTTTTGAAGTGACTCCGGAAGGGAAGACCCTCGAAGTGTCTCTCATCCGGCAGTTTTCAGTAACTTTTTCTGTGACCAATGTTCACGGGCATGTGCTCCCTGATGCCATCATTACTTTGGATGGGCAAACAGGTAGTCCCGGCGATTATACTTTTAACGGACTGGAAGAAATCTCCTGGGAGTTTTCCGTAGAAGCCCACAGACACCTTACCCATGATGGAGAAATACAGTTCGGTGCCGATGATTTGCAGGTGGATGTGGTGCTGGTAACCATTTATGATTTACGATTTGAGGTAAACAGCGAACTGGGATTTGAAATTACAGATGCAGTGATCAC
>SLPR01000175.1 GCA_007131895.1 Bacteroidales bacterium
TACTTTAGTTATGGCTGAAAATTCATATAAAGAACCTGTGAAAGAACCCACAGGCAAAGAACATAAGAAAGGAGGGGGTATAATCAGCACCCTTTTAAACGGCAGCTTTTTGACTTTTGAGAAATCGCCAGGTCTTTTGCCCTTTTTGCTTTTGCTTTCGCTGCTCTCTGTGTTTTTAATCGGCAATACCTATTATGCTGAAAAAAAAGTACGCAACATTGAGAATATGCGCCATACAGTAATCGAACTAAGAACCATTTACATATCCAACAAGGCTGAGCTCATGTACCTGAGCAATCAGTCAGAAATTGCACGCAGACTGGCAGACAAAGGAATCGTAGAATCCACAGTTCCGCCAAGAATTGTAAAAGAACAAAAACAACAGAGGAATTTCTTATTGCGGATATTTCTGCCTGGTAAATAAAAGACTGAAAAATTGTATAGCTAAATGTTACAATGACCAACAAGAAAAGTGACATATTATGGAGAATCTACCTGGTGTATTTCCTCACCGTTGCCTTCGGTGTGGCAATTCTGATCAGGGTTGTCTATATACAATTTGTGCAGGGAGATTACTGGCGGGAGTTGGCTCGCAGCTCTACTATGCGATATGTAAATATTGATGCTGTAAGAGGAGATATCCTTGCTGACGATGGTCGTTTGCTGGCTACCAGTGTGCCGGTTTATGAGATTCGGATGGATTTGAGCAGAACAGTTGTGTCAGATGAAGTATTCAATAAAGGGATAGATTCTCTGGCATTTAACCTTTCCCGATTGTTCCGGGATCGCTCACAGGCAGATTACAAGCGTTCTCTGTTACAAGCGCGCCGAAACCAGGATCGTTATTTTCTTGTCAAACGCAATGTGTCCTATCATCAGCTTGTTGAGCTTCGCACCTTTCCGGTTTTCAGGCTGGGTCGTTTCAGGGGTGGCCTTGTCGTGGTGGAACGCAATCGTCGTGAAACCCCTTTTAAGTCTCTTGCATCCCGAACTATTGGATATGAAAGAGAGGGTGTGTATGTGGGGCTGGAAGGTGCCTACAGGTCGCACCTTGAGGGAGTGCAGGGGAAAAGGCTCATGCAGCGCATCAGCGGAGGAAACTGGATGCCGGTGAATGATGAAAATGAAATTCGATCCCAAAACGGAAAAGATATTATTACCACACTTAATATCAACATGCAGGATGTAGTTGAGAGTGCCCTTATGAAGCAACTCAACAGGTATAGCGCAAAGCACGGAACCGTTGTGGTTATGGAGGTTGCCACCGGAAAGGTAAAAGCTATCAGCAACCTGACCCGCAATTCTTCAGGTCGCTACGAAGAAACCTTCAACTATGCCATTGGAGAAGCTGCTGAACCAGGCTCTACCTTTAAACTTGCCTCCATGATAGCATTGCTGGAAGAGGGTGTTGTTGGTCCGGATGATTTTGTACAAACAGGCGATGGCCGGATTACCTATTATGACAGGGTAATGCGCGATGCAAAAGAAGGGGGCTTTGGAACCATTACTGTTTCAGAAGTTTTTGCCCTCTCTTCCAATGTTGGGATTTCCAGGTTGGTATATGAAAACTTTAAAGACAAACCGGAAAGATTTGTTAACCGGCTCAATTCGCTCAGAATTGACCAGCCTCTTGGTCTGGAAATAAGAGGTGAGGGCAATCCGTTTATTCCCTCACCGGATTCAAATGGCTGGTCCAGGGTTACTTTGCCATGGATGTCTATTGGATACAATGTGTCTATGACCCCCATGCAGATACTTGCCCTTTTTAATGCCATTGCCAATGACGGCAAAATGATGAAACCCATGTTTGTGGAAGAAGTCAGGCAAACCGGCAGGACACTGGAGCGGTTTGAACCTCAGGTGTTGAAACGTTCAATCTGTTCGCAGTCTACCCTGGGAATTGTAAGAAATATGCTTGAAGAAGTAGTGGAAAGTGGTACCGCCTCAGGTATAAAATCTTCGGTATACAAGATTGCAGGAAAAACAGGTACTGCCCAGGTGGCCAATGTAAGTGGGGGATACCGCTCCAGCGACAGGGTAGTTTACAGGGCTTCCTTTGCCGGGTATTTCCCTGCCGACAATCCTGTGTATTCTATGATTGTAATGGTACATGACCCCAAAGGCTGGGTTTACACAGGCAGCCAGGTAGCTGCCCCCGTTTTCAGGGAAATTGCTGATAAAATATTTGCCACCCAGCTTAATATAAACGATAACTACCTGGAAACTCCTGTCATGGCATCTTTTCCTGATGTTTTATCAGGGCAGATCAATGATTTAAAGGCCATTTATCGTGTTTTCGATTGTAAACTGAAAATAGAAGATAAGCAGGTAAAATGGGCCAATGCGAGGCTGGCATCCAATGATACCATAGTGGTAGCAGAGAGAGAAATGATTTCCAACCTGGTGCCCAATGTGGTGGGCATGGGACTCAGGGATGCATTGTATG
Organism: Bacteroidales bacterium; assembly: GCA_007131895.1. Classification (GTDB taxonomy): domain Bacteria; phylum Bacteroidota; class Bacteroidia; order Bacteroidales; family UBA7960; genus SKVR01. The sequence goes on from SLPR01000175.1 coordinate 2,447, forward strand.
TGCTGGAAAATGCAGGGATGCGCGTACGTTTCTCAGGAAGAGGAATGGTTAGAACGCAAAGTGTGAGGCCGGGTACAAGAATTGTTCCCGGTAGCGAAATAGTTATTCGATTATCTTAAATCTCAGTTGTTTTGAAGTTACTAAGCGACATATTATATAAGTGTGAACTGTTATCCATAACAGGTTCTACCGATATCAGGGTAAGTGATCTTACACTTGATTCCAGGAAAGTAACTACAGGTTCTTTGTTTGTTGCCCTGAAGGGGTTGAGTTCTGATGGGCATGACTTTATTGCTTCAGCAACCGAAAAAGGTGCGGTAGCCATATTATGCACCATTATGCCGGACAATCCTTCGCCTGGCATAACCTATGTAAAGGTTGCCGATGCTCAGGTGGCAATGGGCAGAGTCGCTGCCAACTTTTATGACCATCCCTCTGATAAACTTACCGTAATTGGTGTTACCGGAACCAATGGAAAAACGACCATTGCCACTTTGTTGTACAATCTTTACAGCAATTCAGGAATCAAGTGTGGGCTTGTGAGCACCATAAGCAACAAAATTGGAGAGGATGAAGTTCCTGCGGCCTACACAACTCCCGACGTAATTGCCCTTAACGGACTGTTTGCAAAAATGGCAGATCAGAATTGCCGGTATTGTTTTATGGAGGTGAGTTCACATGCCCTGCATCAAAAAAGGGTGGAAGGGGTAAATTTTGCAGGAGGTATTTTTACCAATCTTACACACGATCATCTGGATTATCACAAAACCTTTAAAGAATACCTGACAACAAAGAAAACATTTTTTGATACCCTCGGGAAAAAAGCATTTGCCCTGACCAACAGTGACGATAAAAACGGGCAGGTTATGTTACAGAATACCTCTGCCCGCAAATACTCTTATGGGTTGAAGAACATGGCGGATTATCGTGGCAAAGTTGTTGAAAACCTATTGAGCGGTTTGGTAATGCATATCGACGGAAAAGAAGTGTATTGCAGGTTGGTGGGAGAATTTAATGCTTCCAATTTAATGGCCATTTATTCCTGTTCAAGATTGCTGGGGATGGAAAGTGATGAGTCGCTTACTGCTCTTAGTCAGCTGGGGCCTGTAGAAGGTCGTTTTGATTATTTTATCAGTGAAAACAATATAACAGGGATTGTGGATTATGCCCATACCCCTGATGCCCTTGAAAATGTACTAAAAACCATACAAAATCTGAGAAAAGGCTCAGAAAAGGTAATAACAGTGATAGGTTGCGGAGGCAACCGTGATACCGAAAAAAGACCTGCAATGGCATCCATTGCTGCCAATTACAGCGATAAGGTTATCCTTACAAGCGACAATCCCAGGTTCGAGGAACCCGGGGATATAATCAATGATATGCGCAAAGGCATTGAGCTTTTGGCAGGAAAGAAAACCCTTGTAATTGAAAACAGGAAAGAAGCCATCAAAACAGCAGCTGCTCTGGCAGTTAATGGAGATATCGTGCTGGTTGCCGGAAAAGGGCATGAAAAGTACCAGGAAATTAAGGGTGTAAAGCACCCCTTTGATGACAAACTGATTCTCAAAGAGGCATTGGCCTGAGACCACCAACTATTCAATTGTTATGTTGTACCATCTTTTTGAATATCTCGACAGAGCCTTCGAAATTCCCGGAACCGGGCTGTTTCAGTATATCTCATTCCGTGCAGCCATGTCTGTGTTGCTGTCATTGTTTATTTCCTTGATTTTTGGAAAAAAGATCATCCATTACCTTCAAAAAAAGCAGGTAGGAGAGATTGTCAGGAATCTTGGGCTGGAAGGCCAGATGCAAAAGCATGGAACCCCTACCATGGGTGGGTTGATTATCATTGCCTCTATTGTTATTCCCGGATTGCTCTTTGCCAATCTTACCAATATATACGTTTTGCTGCTCCTGTTTTCGACTATTTGGTTGGGCCTGATCGGATTTCTTGATGATTATATCAAAGTTTTCAGAAAGGACAAGAAGGGACTGCATGGTAAATTCAAAATACTGGGACAGGTTGGATTGGGTCTTATTGTGGGAAGCATGCTGTATTTTAATGATGCGGTGGTTATTCGCGAAAATGTTATTCCCGATTTTCAGTTTGTTACCACCAATGAGTTGCTGGAGCTTGACGGTATGATAAAAGCAAGGGATGAGGCGGTTAGAGAGACCGTAAAATCCACCAAAACTACCATTCCCTTTTTCAAGGATAATGAATTTGATTATTCTGTTTTATTGAGATGGATGGGTGATGGTTATGAGAAATGGACTTTTCTGATCTTCATCCCCATTGTAATTCTGATAATTACAGCCGTATCCAATGGGGCCAACATGACCGACGGGCTCGATGGGCTTGCTACGGGCACTTCTGCCATTATTGGGGTGGCTTTGGGGGTGCTTGCCTACGTTTCCGGCAACGTAATTTTTTCTGATTATCTCAATATCATGTATATCCCCAATACGGGAGAGATGGTAATTTTTATTGCCGCTTTTGTAGGGGCATGCATCGGATTTCTATGGTATAATTCCTATCCGGCGCAGGTTTTTATGGGCGATACAGGAAGCTTGTCGCTGGGAGGCATTATTGCAGTGTTTGCCATTATTATCCGCAAAGAATTGCTTATACCCGTAATGTGCGGCATCTTTTTCGTGGAGAGTCTTTCTGTAATGATGCAGGTGGGTTGGTTTAAGTATACCCGCTGGCGTTTCGGCGAAGGTAAAAGGATTTTTAAAATGGCTCCTCTGCATCATCACTATCAGATGCTTGGTTATCATGAAGCAAAAATTGTTTTTCGCTTTCTTATTGTGGGAATTTTACTTGCGATTGTATCTATTATTACACTTAAAGTAAGATAGTTATGGGCCTTCGTTATGATATCGCCATACTGGGGGCCGGAGAAAGCGGAACAGGGGCAGCTTTGCTGGCCCGGAAAAAAGGATATAACGTATTTGTTTCTGATAAGGGACCGATACTTCAACAATATAAAAACGTTCTTACAAATCACGATATCAGATGGGAAGAGGGAAAGCATACAGAACAACTGATACTTTCCGCCTCAGAGGTCATCAAAAGTCCTGGAATTCCTGATACTGTGGAAATGGTTAAAAACATCAGAGCACAGGGAATACCTGTAATTGCCGAGATAGAATTTGCTGCCCGATATACCAATGCGACAAAAATTTGCATTACAGGCAGCAATGGAAAAACCACCACCAGTATGCTTACTTACAGTATCCTGAAGAATGCCGGATACAATGTCGGGCTTGCAGGGAATGTGGGCAAAAGCTTTGCATGGCAGGTAGCTGAAAATGATTTCGATTATTATGTTCTCGAAATCTCAAGTTTTCAGCTGGATGGTATGTTTGATTTCAGGGCTGAGATAGCTGTATTGTTAAACATAACACCTGACCATCTGGACCGATACAATAATAGTTTTGAGCAGTATGTAAGGTCAAAATTCAGGATATTGCAAAACCAGAAACAGGAAGATGCTTTTATTTATTTCAGCGACGATAAGACCATTGCTGATTATCTGGGCAAAATTGAAACAGCAGCACGTATTTTTCCCTATACTTCTTATACTGATTCCCGTTGCGGAGGTTACATGAAAAACGAATCAACTTTAGTAATAAATATAAAACAGGACAAACTCGAAATGGAAACCAGGGACTTATCATTAACAGGCAGACAAAATATTTACAACTCTATGGCTTCAGGGATTGCTGCCAGATTGGTTGATATACGCAAGGAGGTTATCAAGCAGAGCCTGTCAGAATTTGAGAACATAGAACATCGCCTGGAGCATGTGGCGGTGGTAAGAGGTATTGAGTTTATCAATGACAGTAAAGCAACCAACATCAACTCGGCCTGGTATGCATTGGAGAGCATGAACAA
>SLPR01000025.1 GCA_007131895.1 Bacteroidales bacterium
TGCATTGAACAATGAAGAATAAGTACCTACAGCAATACCAATCATAAGAGCAAAAGAGAAACCACGGATAACCTCGCCACCAAACAGGAAGATAATCAACAACACTCCAATGGTAGTACCTGAAGTATTGAAGGTACGGGAGAGTGTAGAGTTGAGAGCTTTATTGATGTTGACCTTGAGATCTCTTTTGGGATACAACCCTATGTTTTCCCTGATACGGTCAAAAATAATCACCGTATCATTCACCGAATAACCGATGATGGTAAGAATTGCCGCAATAAATGTCTGGTCAATTTCCATGGTCCAGGGCACAATGTTGTACAAAATGGAGTAGAGTGAAATAACGATGATGGCGTCATGGAAGAGCGTCACAAGTCCTCCCACCCCAAACTGCCACTTCTTAAACCTTGCCGCAACATAAAGGAAGATGATAATCAGAGCTAAAATAACACTGATAACAGCACCCCGTTTGATATCAGCAGCCACAGAGGGCCCGACTTTTTGTGAACTCATGCGACCGATAATCTTGTCATCATCGTCAGAAACAAACTCCTCAAAAGTCAAAGGTGCAACAAAAAACTCTGATATACCTTCAAACAATCTTCTTTCTGCCAGAGAGTCAGCTGCGGTTGACTCTTCGTCAATAAGAAAAGTGGTTGTAATTTTCACCTGGTTGGAAGGGCCAAAAGTTTTTACTTCAGGAGCTTCCTCAAAATAATCCATCAAAGTAGAGCGCATCTCCACAGTGTTGATATCCTGATCAAAACGAACTACGTAAGAACGGCCACCGGAAAAATCCACACCATAGCTTAAGCCTCTCACAAAGAAAGATGCAATACCCACGAGGATAACCAATGAAGAAATAAGGTAAAATTTCTTGCGTACGGCCAGGAAGTCAAAATCGACCTTGGTGAGCATGTCTTTGGAAATCTTGGTGTCGAACTTAATGGGCGTATTCTTTTCAATCCAGTAGGAGAAAATAAGACGTGAAATAAAGATGGCAGTAAACAATGAACAGATAATACCAATAATAAGGGTTGTAGCAAAGCCCTGAACAGGACCTGAACCAAATACATACAATACAATCCCTGTAAGCAAAGTGGTAACATTACCGTCTATAATGGCCGAGTAAGCATTTTTATACCCGTCGGCGACGGCTAGTTTTTGTCCTTTACCGGCTCTTATTTCTTCCAGGATACGCTCATAGATGATCACGTTGGCATCTACCGCCATACCCAGGGTAAGTACGATACCGGCAATACCGGGCAATGTAAGCACAGCGCCCAGTGATGCAAGGACTCCGAAAATAAAGAAGATATTGGTTACAAGAGCAATATCGGCAACAAAACCTGCCCTGTTATAATAAACAGCCATGTAAATCAATACAAGGATAAAAGCAATCACGAAAGAGGTAAGACCACTTGATATGGCTTCTCTACCCAATGTAGGCCCTACGATGGCTTCTTCAACAATTCTTGCCGGTGCAGGCAATGAACCGGCCCTGAGAATGTTGGCAAGGTCTTGTGCTTCGGCTACTGTAAATCCTCCTGAAATGGAAGAACGTCCTCCGGAAATTTCCTGGTTTACATTGGGGAAGGAATACACATAATCATCCAGTACAATGGCGATAGAACTGCCAATATTGGCAGCAGTAAGTCTTCTCCATTCACGGGCACCCTCGCTGTTCATGGCCATGGTAACTTCAACACCACCTGCGGGAGTAAAGTCCTGACGTGCATCAACAATAACATCACCGGTAAGTGGTGGCTCACCCCTTGTGGGGACCTTGATGGCAATAAGTTGTAACATATTCTCTGCACCACCCTGGGGTTTTACTGTCCACAAAAGTTTAAGATCCCTGGGGAATAAACCTTTGATGTTTGGTTGACGAAGGTAACTGTTAACTCTTGCAGTATCCTGAATAGCAGCACTACCAACCATAGGGCCTCTGCCCAGAAAAGGTTCACCGGTTTGGGGATCCAGAAAAATATTCATATTTAAAACAGCGAAAAGCGGATTTCTTTGCGCCATTTCTTCATCAATCATCAATTCATCATCTACATCGGTGGCGAGCAGATCGAGTAGCTCGTCATCATCTGCAGGTTCGGGAACCGCATCCTCTTCCAGGATTTCTTCTGCAGTAAGTTCTTCTACTACAGGGAGTTCATCTTGTTGTTCGATTACTTCTCTCTCTGGTCTTGGTAGTGCTTCTCTCAGTCTGTCATTGGCTGCAGCAAAAAAGGAGTATAATTCAGAAAACTCATAGGTTTCCCAGAATTCAAGTCTTGCAGTGCCCTGCAGCAGTCTTCTTACACGATCCTGCTCCTTGATACCGGGCAACTCCACAAGAATACGTCCTGCCTGAAGTTTCTGAATATTGGGTTGAGCAACACCAAACCGGTCAATCCTGGTGCGCAAAATCTGGAAAGATCTGTCGATGGCATCATCCACTTCTCTGTTGAGCACCCTGAGGACTTCCTCATTGGTGGCATTGAAGCTGATGCGATCGCGCATTTCGGGAGTGGAAAAAATGGCTGCGAGACTTGCATTGGGGTCGGTTTCACGAAACGCTCTGCCAAAAAGGGTAATAAAGTTTTCACGACTGGTGCGGCTGGCTTCAGTGGCGCTTTCCATCGCCGTCACAAACGTCGGATCCTGGCTGTTGCCTGACAATGCTCTTACAATCTCGGGCACTGCAATTTCAAGGGTTACGTTCATTCCGCCACGGAGGTCAAGACCAAGATTGAGTTCTCTCTCTTTTACCTCCTGAAAAGTATATTTTCTCACGCCCATGTTGAAAACAACCTGATTGGACATAGAGTCAAGATAAAACCTTTCATAAGTTTGTCTTAATGAATCCATTAATACCATTTCTACAAGCTCATCGCCACCTGACAATTCCCGGGCAATCGACTGAACTCTTTCACTTTGTGAAAAAGCAACTGCATCACGCTCTACTTTACGGGAAAAATAGGTAAACGATAACTGGTACAGACATACCACAGCAAATGCTATGGCAAAAAATCTAATCAAACCTTTGTTCTGCATGTTATCTGTTTTTAAATTTAATTTTTGGTTCCGACCTGAGTGGAATTTTTATAGTATTGGATTATCCAGTGATGATTCTCAAAAAGGCTGCAAAGATAGAGTTTCAAAACTTAATATACAACGTCAATTTACATTTACATCCACCTTTTTGTTTACCTGGAATTAACAAATGCCCCCTTTTGCAACTTATCTTTTTGTCGTTAAGTAAGTTATTATGTTTTCGATGGCAAATTTAGAGGTTTTTTTCGGCAATGAAAAAAAAAGGTTTATTTTAACTTTCAAGAGTTAAGATTTGTCTTTTGTAATCAATTCCCGCTCCGAACCGAATCAGCCAGTCACCCCCAATTACACCATCAATGCGGTCGAGATCATAAGCAGCATAAGCTTTGTTTATACTCTCCATTTGAACTAATAAAACCTTACAGTTTTTTATTTGCAGTTTCCCAAGGGCTATCTCTTTAATTTCTGTCTCAAAAATTTCGGCCGTAGCATTGCCAATACCTGTGAAGGTGCTGTTGTATGGTAAAATTATACTCTCCTGAAATACCTGGCGTATCCGTCCCAAATCAAAAGCTGTAAGAGAAGCACCGGTATCAATTAGCATATTGAATTTGAACCCTGATAGCAAAGCTGAACAAATTATATGATGTCCCCGGGACGGAATGTCAATGATTGTAAAGGGTATTTTGTATTGCATATCTTTGGTTTTTGCTTGGATTTCGGCGTTTATCAAATGATTAATCAAATTAAGTCCGAACTTATATAGCCAATCTCAGGGAATTTTCATGTTCCTTAAAGCTACCGCTGACTTTAATCGGTTTAAAAGCGGTGCGAATATAAGAAATTCGTGAACTCTGCCGGCAAAATATTATCAACTGTGGAACCAAAAGCAGTGAAGCAAACACTTTCCTTTTCATAATGTGAACTTTTGGTTGTCATCTCAGGTCTGACATATTTGCTTTAAATTTGCATTTTTAAAAAACAATGACATCAACTTATATCAAAAAATGAACAAAGCAGGATACGGAAAATGGGTTTTAGGCGGACTGGGATGGGCTTTTGGTGGTCCTATCGGAGCTATTCTGGGGTTTGTGATGGGCTCTGCATTTGACAGTATGAACTCCGGTGAATTTGAATACAAAACTACGGATACGGACAAGGGTACCCAACCCGGAGACTTCAGGGTCAGCCTGTTGATACTTTCTGCTGCTGTAATGAAAGCGGATGGAAAGTTGCTGAAATCGGAACTTGATTTCATCAAAGGTTTTTTTGTGCAAAATTTTGGGGTAGCTCAAACCCAGAATTATATGCGGGCCTTTCGTGATATTCTCAAACAGGATATTCCCCTGCAGGATGTTTGTCTGCAAATACGTTCGCACATGGATTTGCACAGCCGTCTGCAACTTCTGCACTTTCTGTTTGGGATTGCCCTGGCCGACGGACATTCTCATCCAAAAGAAATAAAGGTTATTGAAGATGTTTCCAATTGGCTCAACATCAATCAGCAGGATTTTATTTCCATCAAAAACATGTTTGTTAAAGAAACGGACAGTGCATACAAAATACTGGAAATATCAACTTCAGCCAGTGATGAGGAAGTAAAAAAGGCATATAGGACCATGGCATTGAAATACCATCCCGATAGAGTGAGTCACCTGGGGGATGAATTTCAGCATGCGGCAAAAGAAAAATTCCAGAAGGTAAATGATGCCTGGTATACCATAAAGAAAGAAAGAGGTATTAGTTAGTATAATATGTGTTGCATCAACCAACAACTCATTTTACTTCCAAACAAACAATGGAAATATTATCCTTTCCCCCTTTTCGGTTGGTCTCAACAACAAGTTCTTCAACCTTTAAAGGGGAAAGAAAGGCTGCTATCTCATTATCCGACAGCATATCGGTAAGACCATCGCTGCACAATAAAAAGACACTTCCTCCCTTTAAATAACCTGTAACATCAAAAACATCAATATTGGGTTTGCGGATTGCGCCAATGCAATTCACAAGCATATTGGACCTAACATTAGAAAATCCTGAAGCCTCAGCCATGGTATGGTCACGGGTAAGCATTTTCAATTCTTTGTTTTGAAATACATAAGCCCTGCTGTCGCCGGCATTGAATACATAAGCACCTTTTGATCCCACAAACATACCTGTAAGGGTTGTGCCCATTCCCTTCAGCGAAAAATCAGCCTCTCCTTTTGCCAGTAGTTCCTGATGGATTTCATAAAGCCAGACAGTAAGTTCTTGTTGAAATCTTTCGAGCGATACATCAGGGTCAGTAGTTTTGGCAAACGACATGAGGCTTTCCAGCACCAGACGGCTGGCTATCTCTCCTGCCTTATGGCCTCCCATACCATCGGCAATGGCAGTTACAATACTGCGCTCCAATTGAATATTGAGTGAACGACTCCCTTCAGTAAAAACCTCCCACGGAATAAATACATGATCTTCATTATTTGCCCTTAATTTCCCCCTGTCACTTATGGCTTCGATTCTGAAAAACATTTGTTGACTAATTTCTATTTTTACAAAAAAGTATCTATGCCAAAGGTATTAATATAAATCAAAAATTCAAATGTCTTCGGAGATTTTGGATAAAACAATCCCCCTTTGGGATCATCCCCCCTCTGATTATCATCCAATGTGAGGTCTAAAACACAATGATATTGTGTAGGATATGAATGAAAAAGCAACTTTTTTTCTGCTTCTATATATCTGTATTTAAACTCATTACAATATGTTTTCAAGAATTGTGGTAAAATAATACCACAATTCTTTTTTTTGTTTCAAAAACATTTATACATTTGCGTATTCTTTTACCTGTTTACCTATATAAAAATTATGAGCAAAATCTTTAATATATCAGAAGCCGCCACCATCGCCCTTCACTCCATGGGATTGATAGCCCGCAGTGAGAAAGTGATCAATGCGCAGGAAATAGCTGATATAACAGGTTTCTCTAAAAATCATATTTCTAAAATACTGCAACAACTGGTAAAGAACGGCTACCTTATTTCAACCCGGGGTCCCAAAGGAGGATTCATAGTAAGCGAAAAATCCAAAAATGTGAGTTTGCTTGAAATCTACAACGTGATAGAAGGCGATTTGGAAGAAACAACAGGTTGCAAAATGCACTGCGACAACTGCCCTTTCAGTTCCTGCATATTTGGTGGTCTGGAACAAAAATTCTCCAATGAATTCAGAGATTACCTGGTAAGCAAAAAGGTAGCAGAATTGTGATAAATCATCCAGTAAATTGGGTTTAAGAATTTGGAAA
>SLPR01000173.1 GCA_007131895.1 Bacteroidales bacterium
AGATATGGAGACGGTGTATTTGAAACCATCAGATGTAGAAACTCCAAACCACTTTGGTGGTCTTACCATTTCGCCAGGCTTCAAAAATCTGCTGAAGTGCTGAGGATAGAACTGCCAGGATCTTTTTCGCAGGAAGTATTGGAAAATCAGATACAGGAGTTGCTCAAATCCAATGGACTTACAAAAGGGGCAAGGCTGCGGCTTTCACTTTTTCGCACGCATGGAGGGTTTTATAAGCCTGAAAACAACAAAGGTGAGTACATTGTAGAGGCTGAAATAATGGAGAATGAATCTTATACCCTTAATAAACTGGGTCTGAACCTGGGGGTGTATACCGAACTAAGCAAATCGTGCAATTTCCTGGGCACTATTAAGTCTTCCAGTTCCATACTTTACGTGCTGGCATCCCTTTATGCCGCTGAAAATAAATGGGATGATGTTGTGATTCTCAATGAAACAGGGCATGTAGCAGAGGCAACCAGCTCCAACCTTTTTATGGTGACCGGAGATAAACTCTATACCCCCGACCTGGATCAGGCCTGTGTTGACGGTGTGATGAGAAAGGTTATCCTCGATATAGGCAATAAATATGGTTATAGTGTTAGTGAATGTGCTATTTTACCTGATGACCTCCTCAAAGCGGATGAGGTTTTTATTACCAATGCTATACGCGGGATTCAATGGGTAAAAGGAATTAAAAACAAAAGATATTACCATGAGGTTTCATCTGGCCTCATATCCGCACTTGAAAAAGAGTCTGAGGTTTTGTGATATTCTTTATCAAAAACGCTTAACTTAAAATTCTGTTTTATTTTGAAAGAAATATTTTGGTCGGGCAAAAAAAACAGATTGAAATAAAAACCAACCGATCTATATGTTTCGCTTACCAAAAAGGAGTTTCTTCCCGGGCCCGGGTTTTGTAATGTAATGAAAGTAAGCTAATTTTAGCCCATCCTGAGCCAGGAATTGAATGAACGCTCAGCAATACCCCTAACAGCAAATAATGGTGGAAAAAAGGTTAAACCATGTATGTTAACTCATCGGCGATGAGAGAATATGCATCCTTTTGTAAAACCTATTTTATAGTACTTGATTAAACCAAAACACTGACTCCGTGAAAATTAAAAAACTTAAAATTGGTCAAAAACTGCAGGTTTCCGTACTGTTAATTACCGGTCTGGTATTTATTTCTTCCATTGGCTACATAAGCCTTAAAAACCGTGAGCGGGCCCTGAGAGACACTACAGCAATTGTGGACAGTCATGCTGCGGGTTATGCCGAAGAAATCAGCAATTCATTTAATGAAGATATGGCTGTGGTAAGGACCCTTGCCCAGGCATTTTATGTGCATAACAATATGGAAGTCGAAGAATGGAAGCCGCTCTTTGTTGATATGTACCGTCAGATTTTTGAAAACAATCCGGATTTTTACGCTTTGTGGGACAGTTGGGAGTATGCCCATATTGATCCGGAATGGACCTTACCTCATGGCCGCTTTCTCAATTATCATTTTCGCAAAGACGGCCGTATCGACTACCAGGAGCTTGAAAGAAGTCTGGATGGTGACCCACCATTGTATGGAGCTGCTAAAAGTGCTGGCAGAGAAATGATTTGGGAGCCCTACCCGGACCAACTTGACGTAGGAGCTACCGGCACGACGCTTATGACGACCCTTACTGTACCCATGTTTTATAATAACAGGTATATAGGCCTGGTTGGAGTTGATATTACCCTGGCTCGGCTGCAGCGCATGATTTCTGAAATTCAGCCCTACGATCAAGCGTATGCCTTTCTGGTTTCAAATAACGGACTTTATGCAGCCCATCCACAAACGGAGTTTCTGGAAATGCCCCTGGCAGAGAATCTGTGGCAGGATGAGCAGGCCATGAATCTCACCGATAGAATCCGTAGAGGAGAAACTTTCAGTTTCTCAAGCTCTCACGAAAAAGGGGAAAACTTTTACTACACTTTTGCGCCTGTCTTTATTGGTGAAACCCAAACGCCATGGTCTATGGCAATAGCTATTCCTGTTAAAAATATTGAGCGGGAAGCAAGAAATCAATTACTGATTTCTTTGCTCATAGGTTTATTCGGATTATTGTTCATCGGCTTTATCATCTGGCGGGTAGCCCGAAGTATTTCCAGTCCTGTGAAACTGATTACCGGATTGATGCAAAGACTGGCAAGGGGTGAAATTGATACAGAAATGAAACTGCAGTTGCAAACAGGGGATGAGCTGCAGCAAATGGCCGAGGCGTTTAATACTTCCATCAGGGGGTTGGATGAGAAAACCATGTTTGCTCAAAATATTGGAAAAGGAAACCTGGATGCAGAGTTGGAGTTGTTAAGCGAACATGATGTGCTGGGTAAATCTCTGAAGGAAATGCAGACCGACCTTGTAAAAGCCAGGAAGGAAGAAACGCTCAGGCAGGAAGAGGATAAAATAAGACGCTGGTCCACAGAAGGATATGCGAGATTCTCTGAGATATTGCGCAACAACAATGACAATATGGAAACCCTCGCTTTTGATGTCATCCAGAATCTTGTCAAGTATCTTAATGCCAATCAGGGGGGGATATTTGTTTATAACGATGAAGATATCAACGATACTTTTCTTGAGTTAAAAGCCTGTTATGCTTTTAACAGGAAGAAATACCTTGAAAAAAAGATTTATCCGGGAGAGGGATTGGTTGGAACCTGCTTCAGAGAAGGGAAAACAACCTATTTGACCCAACTTCCTCAAAACTACATTCGTATCACCAGTGGCCTGGGAGATGAAAATCCGGGTGCCCTCATTATAGTACCCCTGGTGCTGAATGACCAGACTTATGGTGTTTTGGAGATTGCTTCCTTCCATAAGTTTGAGCCCTACCAGATAGAATTTATTGAAAAAATCGGCGAAAGTGTTGCTTCTACCATCTCCAGTGTAAAGGTAAATCTGCAAACAGCAGTTTTGCTTGAAAAGTCTCAGCAACAAGCTGAAGAAATGAAAGCACAGGAAGAAGAAATGCGTCAGAACATGGAAGAGCTGCATGCCACCCAGGAGGAAATGGCAAGAAAAAGCGCAGAAATGGAAGGAATACTTAAAGCCCTGGATTCCTCCAGTTATGTTATCGAATATGACTTGAACGGTAAAATAATCAATATTTCTGATTCATACCTGAAATTGCTTACTATCTCCAGGCAGGATGTTTTAGGCACACATCACGCTGATAAAATGGAGTTATCTGCTGAACAGAAAACAGATTATGAAGAGTTCTGGAGCCTCCTCAAGAAAGGAAACACGCAATACCAGGAAGTAAAAATCAATGTAGCAGGAAAAACATTCTGGCTGGCAGAAACCTATACACCCATTTTTGACCAGAATGGCGTACCCTACAAAATTTTCAAAATAGCCAATAATATTACTGACAGTAAAACTATGGCTATCAAGCTGGCGGAAGAAAACCAGGTATTAAAGCAGAAAATTGAAGAACTCACGAAAGAAAAATAAGGTCAGGAAAGAAGTTTTGGATACTTTTGCACTTTATTAATCATTCAAAAATTTTCTGAGTATGCACCGTTTTCTGCTTTTTGTTAGCTTCGCTTTTCTGATTATAAACTTCTCATTTGCCCAGCCACCCAGTATTGAAAATATGAACAAGGCAAGGGAACACTTTAATTCAGGAGTAAAAAAGGGAATCTCCGGTGAGTTTGAAAACGCCATAAAGGATTTCAATAATGCTATCGAGCTTAATCCAATGTTTGCTGAAGCCTTTCTTTACAAAGGGCTTGCTGAAATTGAAATGAATAATTACGATAGAGCTGTACGTGATTTTACCATTACCATCGAGCTGGACCCCGCTTTTTCTGACCAGGCTCATTATTTCAGAGGACTGGCAAAATATTTTCTTCAACAATACGCTGCTGCTATCGATGACCTCAGTATTGCCATACGTATGAATCCGGATTTTGTAGCTTTTTACCAACGTGGGAAAGCAAACCTGAAACTGAAAGAATACAGACGCTCACTTCAGGATTTTGATATAGCCCTGAGGCTCAAGGAGGATTTTTTTAAAGGCTATCTTTACAGGGGGATCAATCTGTATTATCTTGAAGATTATGAAGAGGCCATGCATGATCTTGAGCTTGCGAAAAAACACCTCCCTGGCAATGCTGATGCCCATTATTACAGTGGTTTGGTAAGATTAAAGATTCGAAACAGTTATGTAGCGATCGAAGATCTTGACAGAGCCATTGAGTTGGATCCAAATCTTTCGCAGGCTTATGAAGCAAGAGCCAGTGCCAGGCAAAATACCGGAAACATAAGAGCTGCAGAACAAGACAGGCAACAAGCCATAAGTCTGCAGCAAACCACTACCCAACCAGCTGTAGCCAGCAGGCAACCAGAAACAGCTCAGCAAAGACAGGCAGGAACTTCCACTGAAATTAATTTTGCTGAACTCTTCAATTCTTCAACCAGGGAATCGCAGGAAGCTGACAGTCAGAGGCATAAGCCTGATGAACTCATGCACATTCCAGTAACCGATGAACCACAACAACAGTCTGGTGCGGATAACCCAAAACCTCAACACAGGCCTGTCAAGGTCAATGATTTTTCCCAACTCGGGTCAGGGACTTATACCCAGGATTTTCAAAAAATGCCTTTGCGGGGCTTTGGCGTTCAGGTAGCAAGTTATACCAATACCGAGAACCTGTCCAGTCTTGCACAAGCTTATGCAGACAAATACTCAAAGCCGGTTTATGTAAATATTTCTAATGTTAATGGCAGGATTTTGTACAAGCTTATTATTGGACATTTTGACACAAGAAATCCTGCTGAAGCTTTTCGTGACAGGTTGCGTAATGACAACTTCCCGGATTCATTTCTGGTGGTTTTCGAAAACCTTTGATTCCCGACCAATTTTAAGTTCCGGATGATATTTTCCTGAGGCTGTAGCTAAGGGTTGCTAAATCCATCGGCCTGCTTTCCTGTAATGATTTGCATGTTCTCCAGCAGAAGGTCCCCCTTTTATCCCTTTTTCATTGTTTAGCAGACAAAAGTTTTGCTCTGCTAAACAATTGATGCTTTCTGTCATTTTACTAGTAAAGATAAATTTAAAAATAAGCCATTATCTGCCTTGTTTTGAGGGCATGCGATTTCTGCTTTCTATGCATCCCGGGATTAAAAACCCCCGCATGCTGCATATTCCTTATCGCAGCTGCTTCAAGTCCGGTCGTACATTTATTTTCTTTTTTATTTGAACCACATTTATTGCTGTTTAAATTTTGGTTATTTTAAGCTGAGTGGAAAATAGATACAAAAAAAAAGGTTATTTTTGTTAAATACATGTTGTCCTTAAACGAAAACAGGTCAAACCATCATTATTACTAAAACATTATGGGATTTATAAAATTTGACAAGACACAGCTTATCAATCTTGAATACTCTTTGGGGAAGGAAATGTTAAGAAGTAACCGTGCCGGGTCCTTTTCCTGCACAACCATTATTGGATGCAATACCCGCAAATATCATGGTTTGCTGATATGCCCGCAACCCTTATTAGGCAATACACGACATGTTTTATTGTCTAAAATTGACGAAACCATTATACAAAGAGATGCTGAGTTCAATATCGGTCTAAACAGGTATCCCGGTGTTTATAACCCAAAGGGCCATAAATACGTGCGTGATTTTGAAGCAGATATAATTCCAAAAATTACATACAGGGTAGGGGGAGTGGTACTTACTAAAGAAACGCTCTTTGTTTCGAAAGAGCAAAAAGTAATGATAAGATATACCCTGGTTGAGGCACAATCTCCCACAACCATCCGTATAAAACCCTTTCTTGCTTTTAGAAACATCCATGAGCTAAGTAAAAAGAATATTTATCTCGATACGAAGTATGAAGCTGTTGCCAATGGTATTAAAACCCGCATGTACGATGGTTATTCTCCTTTGTATATGCAGGTTTCAAAATCAAAAACAGAGTATGTTCATAGCCCTGACTGGTACGAAGACCTGGAATATTTTCATGAAGATAGACGCGGGTATGAGTCCAGGGAAGATCTTTATGTTCCCGGTTTTTTTGAGTTTCCCATAAAAAAAGGTGAAAGCATAATTTTCTATGCCGGAACAGAAGAGGTGAATCCCGGCATGATAAGCAAAAGTTTTAACAAAGAGCTAAAGAACAGAACACCAAGAAACTCCTATGAGAATAGTCTTCTGAATTCTGCTGAACAGTTCTTTTATAAGCATAAAGAGGGTACCGATATTATTGCCGGATATCCCTGGTACGATCGTATTGGCAGGTTTACCTTTTTA
>SLPR01000444.1 GCA_007131895.1 Bacteroidales bacterium
GATGCTGTATCAATACTTTATTATCAGAAGTCTTTGCTCCCTGAAGAGTTTCTTCCACTTCTATAATTTGCTGATGGCTTGCATTGCCATTGTGTTGGGGGGAATTTATTTTGTTGTCCATATGTTTATAATTTGATTAAATAGGTTAGATTCCTGTCCCGCCCATATGGGTGAACCTCCTTTTTTTGTTCATCTGCTTGTGTGTTTAAGTATTGATTATGGAGGTTTCATTTTTTTCAGTAAACAACAATAATTCATCAACCAGATCAGTGAGGTTTACAGAGGCAGTTGCGATGTGCGAATCTGCTGCACCGTAATATATAAACAGGGTATTTCCGAAAAGAGAAGTTCCGGTTGGGAATACCACATTATTTACTTCTCCGGTTAACTCCCAGTCATACTCGGGCGAAAACAAAGCATAAGGCAGGCGCGCCAGAACTTTGGCAGGATTTTCAATATCCAGCAGTGCGGCGCAGGCTGAGTAAACAAGTCCTTTTTCGGTTCTTTCCACTCCATGATATATGATTAACCAGCCGTGAGGTGTTTCAATGGGAGGGCAGCCTCCGCCTATATAGGCCGATTCGTGCTGATGAAACGGGTCAAGAACAATATGTTTGTGGAGATCATGAAAATAATCCATCCAGAATTCCCTGGTAAGTTCTTCTATGTTTTTCACCATTACCAATTGAATACCCGGTCTTAACCGATGCAAAAAGGCCAGTTTATTATTAATTCTTCGAGGGAAAAAGATGATGTTTTTATCCCACAACAGCTTTTTCTTTTCTGCATCGGTGGACTGATAATAAAACTTTTGATTCAGCCAGTATTCTTCATTCACCTTACTTGATGATTCTACTATGGACACAAATTCGGCATAAGTAACAGGTGGTGCCAACAATCCATGCTTTTCGAAGTGCATTAAATCCCTGGATGTTGCAAACGCCCCTCTGGCATTTATGCCATCGTACCCGGTATAGGTCATATAAAAAACACCATCAATCTTAGTAATCCGGGCATCTTCCACTCCCTGTGATTCATAATCAAACCCGGGCACCATAAAAGGCTTCTCCCACCGTTCGGCAATAGTCAAAGGGCCATCAAGCCGGCAATAGCCAAGCGTTGAATGATTTCCCAAGCTTACAGCACGGTAATAAATATGAACGTTGTCGCCTTCACGAATGACTGCAGGGTTTAGTACACCCTCATTTTCAAATTCCAGATCGGTTTTGGACAATAATATTCCGTGTTTTTTAACTTCTATCATTTCGTAATTTTTTAGTGACAATAGATTATAGGATAAAGATAACCCCTGCCTGAGGCAGAAGTATTATACTCTATCAGATTAGAATTACATTATTCACAGGTTTTGGTCTGAGAATATAATTTCAGCAGCCAAACAATTGCAATTAAGATGTGCCCGGTCAAAGTAATAAAAACCTGCTTCGCTCCTATGTGGATAGATCTTTTAATAATTATCTTTTTAGCACGAATATCTCCTTCATATACAAAAGGGTAGTTGGTATTTCCTCAGCCTGACAAACTATCTCCAAGTGAGAATAATGTAAAAGTTTCCAATATTTATGTAACAATAAAAGTGTCACTCTCTTTTATTTTTGTATAAAAGAGCAATACCTGAATCATACCCTGATGGCAACTGAGTCCATGTTCAGCGTGCTGTATCTCTAATAAATTTATCACAGGCTATATGAAGAATGTTTTTTTTTGTAATCAGGAATACTCCATTTGTGGGGTTGAATAAATTTTACCCTGATGCAAAAGTTTATGCTAAACTGGAAATGCAAAATTGCTCTGCGCCAACTGCCTGAAATTGGCGATATCATTTGTTTTCCCAATACGGCGGGTTATATGAAGCATTTTTATGAAACCCAATCTCAATCTTTATGATTTTACCACAAATCTCTTTTTTATTGAGGAATCCGGATTCGTTAAAGATTGAAGCGCTTCAGCCGTGGGGTTTAAATTGCCTGGTTATCAGCAAGTTTAGTCTGATGTAAAATTTGGAATATTAATTTAAATCAATTCCTGAAAAAAATGAACGGCAAGACTTACAAATATTTTAAGATTGGGTTACTCAGCCTTGCATTGATTATTGTTGTCATTTCGGTGCTCCCTGTATCACGCACTTCAATGTGGTGGGTGCGGATATTCGATTTTCCAAGATTGCAAATTTTTGTTGTTGGATTATTCACGGTCATGGCACTATTGTTTTTTTACCGTCCGCTGAAGGTTATAGGTATTGCGGCGATCATTGCCGTTGCAATCAGTGCAGGATATCAGTTTTATAGAATAGTAGAGTTTACCAAACTCCATCCTGTTGAATCAATCAGAGCCGAATCTTATGATGAAGCGAATGCATTCGACATAATAATTTGCAATGTGTACATGCCCAACAGGAAATCCGGAAAACTGCTTCAGCTTATCTATGACATAAAGCCCGATATTATTGCTCTAACGGAAACCAATCAGTGGTGGGAAGATCAAATGGCGGTGATCGAAGATGATTATCCTTACCATGTAAAATACCCTCTTGACAACAAATACGGGATTCATCTCTATTCAAAGCTCGAACTCATCGATCCGCAGGTTAATTTTTATGTAGAGGATGATGTGCCTTCTATTATCACGCATGTAAGGCTGCCATCCGGTAATGTGATCAAATTATATTCCATCCATCCCAGACCACCCAAGCCGGCGAATGATACAGATGAGCGCGATGCTGAAATTATAATGGTAGGAAATTCAATAAAAAAAGGTAATGAGCATGCCATTGTACTGGGAGACCTCAATGATGTTGGTTGGTCTCATACCACCCGGGTTTTCAAAAGGATAAGTGGCATGCTCGACCCACGGGTTGGCAGGGGGATGTATAATACCTTTAATGCTAATATCCCTTTTTTGAGATGGCCGCTCGATTATATATTTCATACAGATCATTTTTTGCTGGTGGATCTGGAAAGGTTGCCACATGTAAACTCAGATCATTTTCCTATGTATGTTAAGTTATATTATGCAGGGAAAAAAATGGGCCAGGATGTGCAGCAACCCGACGAGGAAGACCTGGAAGAAGCTGAGAATAAGGTGCAGGAAGGCACACAAAATGAGTAAGCAGAACAAAAATCTGAAGTTAACTATCCGACAATCTTTATGTATCGTGTATTTATCAATTTAAAATGAACTGTTATGCAAGAAGCTTTTCCAAAAAAGATAATAGTAGCCACGCTAACCATCATTATTTTAGTCGGCCTTGCGGTTCTCTTCATTTATGCCTTTAATTTCTTCTTACTCTTGTTTGGAGGGCTTCTGTTCGGAGTTTTATTAAGGGCTGCAACAAATCAGTTACACAGATTGCTGCCCATAAAAAAGGGGGTATTGCTGCTCATTGTTATATTTGTAATGCTGGGGATTCTCTTTGGCACAGGTATTTTAATGGCTCCTACTATAAGTGAGCAGATGAAGGAAATGCAGGAAACTGTACCCGCAGCAATAGAAAATCTGCAAAGTAAATTGCAGCAATATGAATGGGGTAGTTGGCTGGTAGAAAAATTCAGCAAGGATGGTATTGGCGATATGCTGCCCGACGATCAAAAAGCGCTTACCGGTGCTGCGGGGGCTTTATCCAGTGCATTGGGTGTGTTTACAGATTTTATAATCATTTTAGTTTTAGGGATTTTATTTGCAGCCGAACCCAAAGTATATGTAAAGGGTCTTGCACTGCTTTTTGCGCCACATTATCGGCCGCGCATCCATGAGGTAATCTATAAAATTTACAAAAGCCTTGCATTCTGGCTTTTCGGAAAATTTATTGCTATGCTGGCAGTTGGAATTTTATCGGGTATAGGATTAACGATCCTCGGTGTGCCACTGGCATTCAGTCTTGCAGTGATAGCCTTCTTTTTGGATTTTGTGAGTTTGATCGGGCCTATTCTTGCCGCTATACCTGCAGTATTACTCGCATTTCTGGTGAGCCCTGTTACAGTTCTTTGGGTTATTGTTTTATATGTAGCAATACAGCAATTTGAGAGTTATGTCATTACCCCTATTGTTTTCAAACATACAATACATATGTCGCCTGTAGTATCTCTGGCCTCCATTGTCTTTTTGGGGATTCTGGCCGGGCCTATTGGGGTCATTCTTGCCATACCACTGGTAGCAGCCATCAAAGTTGTAATCATAGAACTTTATGTAAAAGATTATCTTGAAAAAGGGGGCATCACTCCTCCGGAAGAGGTAGAGGGGCAAGATGAAGAAACGGATATTGATGCAGAAGAGGATTGATGTTCAGAATAAAGGAAAAGCTTACTTAAGGCCTGCTGAAAAACGCTCACGTTTCTTATCAGGCGTAGAAGCTTCTCCTTCAGCTTCAAACAGTATTCTTGTCCATCCTCATTAAAACGATGCCAGCCACCAAAATTATTGCACTTACTATTACCGGAGTCCAGTTAGCGCTCGATACGCCAATGTCGATCCCTAAAAAGCTGAAAGTCTCCGTGTCCTGAATAGCCTGTATCCCAAAAACCAAAGTGCCTGCTAATCCTATAATCAATAATACTATTCCTGCTGTTTTCATAACGCTGATTTTTAATTACTATTTAAATATTTGTTATCAGTTCAAAATTAAGCATATTAACTCCGGGAAGTGTTATATAATTAATTTGAATATTTGCATAATTCTCACTTTGCCTGCCCAATTATACAGATGTGTGAATGATGTGTATCTTCCCCGGGGGTTGTAAATCAACTCAGAAAAACAATAGAAAGCATATTTTTTTTAATCCTTTTTTTTGAACCAATTCACCGGGTTTAAGCGTTTTTTATAGCGGGTAAAAAGCTCTTTTCCAACCAGCAGGCCGCCGGTCCAAAAGACAACCTCCATCATGATAAAACTTGCTGTAGCTGCCACCACTTTGGTTTTGGTGGGCAACTCAAGCAGCGGTATAATCAATGTCATTGCGAAGAATACCCCTGAAAAGACCATCAGAAATATTCCCAGTTTTATTCTCAGGTAATTTGGATTCTTTTGCATGCAGACTATTTAATCTGTGAATAAGTACCATTTGTTTTAGCAAGAGATGGTAAAAATACCAATCAAAGTTCAAACAAAAAAACAAACATCATACTGCCGGAAATCGCATATTCAGGCAAGGTCATTTTTGTATAATCAGCAATTAAACTTGCATGATCTCTGCGCTCTCAAAAGCAGATAAACCGAGCCATGACAATGCAAGCCTATCCAACAATGCTTCCCGGCTCAAGCCAAAATCTCTGCCAGTTAGATTGTGTTTATTTTTTTAGAGTCAGCATTGGAACAACAAAACATGTGGTCCCAACATCAAATAATTGTGTTTTAAACCCAACACCCTGGCGGCATAGAACAATGACTTTGCAGAAAAACTGTGAATCATGCAACTTTTTTCAAAGAATGTGCAACACCCATCTAAAATAACAGACCTACTTTTATAAAGCAATGAGGTTTGAACTCATGTATGTTTGATTAATGAAATCAGGCAATTGAAATTTAAAACAAAATAAAACAATGGAAATTCTCACCAAAGAGCTCATTAAGGAACTCCTGGCCATAGACCAGGACCCATGTCTTTCAATTTACATGCCCGCTCACCGGAGTCATCCTGAAAATCTTCAGGATCCAATCAGATTTAAAAATCTACTTAAAGAATTGGAAGAATCACTTCTGCAGAAATATTCAGCCAATGAAGTAAAAACCCATATGGAACCTTTGGAAGCCCTGGTTGATGACCAGAGCTTATGGAATCATACACCCAATGGTTTGGCTGTTTTTAGTGCTGCCGGGGTGTTTAAAATTGTGGGCCTGCCAGTATCGGTTGATGCACTGGCAATGGTGGCTGATAGTTTCCACACCAAGCCACTGATGCAATATATGCAATCGACTGACCGCTATCACGTTTTGGGTTTAAGTCTACATGACATCAGGCTTTTTGAAGGCAACCGCCATTCACTTGCCGAAATAGAACTCCATCCTGATATTCCCAGAACCATGACAAAAGCCCTGGGAGATGATCTGACCGACAAGCACTCGACGGTTGCATCATACGGCGGTGCAGGGGGGGGGAACTCAAGCATGCACCACGGACATGGCGGGAGAAATGAAGAAGTGGAAAAAGATTCTGAGCGGTTTTTTCGTGAGGTTGCGAATAATATTCACGAAAGCTATTCAAAACCTACCGGTTTACCACTTATTCTTGCTGCTTTACCTGAACACAACAGCCTGTTTCAAAAGGTAAATAAAAATCC
>SLPR01000501.1 GCA_007131895.1 Bacteroidales bacterium
AAAGCACGATGGGAGAGCGAAAAAGAGGTTGTGGAAGGTATCCAAAGCCAGAAAAAAGCCATTGAGCAACTCAAGTTCGAAGCCGAACAGGCCGAACGAAACGGAGATTTTGGTAAAGTTGCTGAAATCCGTTATGGCCGCATGAAAGTTACTGAGGAAAAGCTGGAAAAGCTGAAAGAGAAGCTCCAGGAAATGCAATCCGGAAACGCTATGATTAAAGAGGAAGTTACTTCAGAAGACATCGCGGATGTGGTTTCAAAATGGACAGGTATACCTGTAAGCCGCATGCTGCAGAGCGAAAGGGAGAAATTGCTTACACTGGAAGATGAGATTCACAAAAGGGTTGTAGGGCAAGATGAAGCCATTGGGGCTGTTGCTGATGCCATCAGGCGAAGCCGGGCCGGACTGCAGGATCACAAACGACCAATTGGTTCTTTTATCTTTTTGGGAACCACCGGTGTGGGTAAAACCGAGTTAGCAAGGGCATTGGCAACGTTTCTTTTCAGTGACGAAAATGCCATGATACGCATTGATATGTCAGAATACCAGGAGAGACATACCGTAAGCAGACTAATTGGTGCACCTCCAGGATATGTTGGGTACGAAGAAAGTGGTCAGCTTACCGAAGCGGTCAGAAGAAAACCTTACTCGGTAGTGTTGCTCGACGAAATAGAAAAAGCACACCCCGATGTCTTCAATATCCTGCTGCAGGTTCTCGATGAGGGTCGACTCACAGATAACAAAGGAAGAACTGCCGACTTTAAAAATACCATCATCATTATGACTTCCAACATCGGCTCGACACTGATACAGGAAAATTTCGAAAAAACTGATGAAAACAATTACGACGAGGTGATGGAAAAAACCCGCGACCAGGTGGCTGCTATTTTGAAAAAAACCATCAGGCCGGAATTTCTCAACAGAATAGATGAAACAATCATGTTTAAACCCCTGGTTTTTGATGAACTAAAAGAAATCGTAAAAATCCAGATGCAGAATGTTGCAGGCATGCTGGCAGAAAACGGCATTAGTCTTACCACCTCCGAACCGGCACTATCCTGGATTGCCAAAGCGGGTTTTGACCCACAATATGGTGCACGCCCCCTGAAAAGGGCTATTCAGAAGACCATCCTCAACAGGCTGTCCAAAGAAATTCTGGCCGGCAGGATCTTGCGCGATTCACGTATTTCCATTCGTGTAAAGGACGATGAACTGGAGTTTGTAAACGAGTAGTTCGTTTGTTTGAAAACTAAGGAGCCACCAATAAAAAAAGGGATAAAACCAAAGTTGAAAGGATTTCGATTTTCAACTTGTTTTATCCCTTTTCTGATCAGGATATTAGTTTCAGTATCTTAAAATAGCTGCAATTTTATGGTGATTGCCGAGGGTTCCGTCATCAACAAAAACTACCTTCCCTCCTTTTTCCATCACGATTTCTGCCACTTCATCCACCGCATCGGGCATAATTTTATTCTCAGGCAGATTACTGGTATCCAGCACGAGTGTATTATTCTCCTCTAAACCAGCACTGATATGGTATTCCTGCTCTGCCACCAGCGTACTTATACGCCCTTCATTGGCCAAACGCCAAACGTCAGATATTCCTGATGCAAGCCTGCGCGCGCTTATAGCCTTTTGCAGATCATTTAATGCCGAATGCCTCTCTTTTTTGGTTTTCTCACGCACCACTTCCCAGGCTTTTTTCCCGAGATCATGAGCAGATACGGCTTCATAATTCCCTTCCAGCTGCCCAAATATGATGTCTTTAACATCTGCCACTTCCCGGTACAAGGCAAGGTTTTTCTGTACCCCTGCCAATACAAGCAGCGTGGGGTCCACATGGTAATGGTTCAGGAAAATCTTATCCACTTTATTAAAAAACTCCTTTATCTGCTTCTCCTTTTCCCTGGAAAAGTCAGAAGGGTTAAGCTCCAGCATGGGAAATTCACTTTGCACCGGGAAACCATTTTCCGTTATTTCTACAGCCTGATCCCGGAAACATGAAATCAACCTGGCCCTGAAAAGGCTCAAATCGAGAATATAGTAATGGGTAGCCCTGTTAACCCCCATGATAAGATCCCTGGTAGCAAACGTTTTATCAATAATAAGTCGTTCTCTCACCCTGAAGGGGATATCTACCATCTGCGATACTTCTTTGCTGACAAAGAGTGCCAGCCCGTCTAATGTTCTACTGATATCAACCTGTGCAGCAAGCTTTTGAATTTTATCAATCAAATCTCTGGCATCTTTTTTACCAAGCTCCTGCTCCAGTTTGTCGCCAGCTTCACGCACCAGCTTTTTTATACGAATAGCATTCTTCTGATTATCGGGTGCTGTTCGATAGGTTGGTAAAATGATCGACACGCAAGGATATTCCTTCACCTGCATTAAGCTGTTCAATAATTGCTTGTCCATATTTTTTTGTGTTTTAATGAAAATTCATCTGACGAATATAACGAATTTGCCCTTTAAAATCAAATGATTTAATAGTTATTGTGCCACAATAATCCCAATACCCGGCTTTCTGAAAACAACAACAGACGCATAATTGCAATGAATGTCTGTTAAAAAAATGTGTGAAAAGTCATAAAAGGAAGTTCCCTTCGTTTAATGATTAAGAAATCATGCTTTCCAACCATAAGAATGTCATGCAGAAAAACACTCAGCAAGCAGCCAGAATAATCTTTTATGACTTTTTGAGTTGGCCCTTATCAACAGAACAAATAACCCGCATGGAAATAATACCTATTTTTGCAGGACAAAACAGGAAACCTGGTTAAGAATATAAATTCCTTTACATTGAACACCCCGTTTTTTATAGCCCGCCGAATGGGTGCAGAAAAGAAAAACCTTACCGGGCTGGTTAAATTGATTGCCATCCTCTCCATTTCCCTGGGTCTATCAGTGATGATCCTGGCAGTGGCTGTAGTTACAGGCTTTCAGAATGAGATCAAGAGCAAAGCCATTGGGTTTGGCTCCCATATCCAGATTACCAACTTTGACTACAACATCTCTTATGAAACACAACCTGTTAGTAAGAACCAGGAATTTTATGAAGAACTGGCTGCTACATCCGGTATTAAAAACATTCATGTATTTTCCACCAAACCCGGCATAATAAAAACCGATGAGGAGATACACGGAGTAATATTCAAAGGAGTAGGCAGTGATTATGACTGGGAATTTTTCAGCAACCGAATGATTGATGGTGCCATTACTCTTTACAATGACAGCATCAGAAGTGACAACATCATTATCTCAGCTTACGTATCCCGCTTACTGGGTATCAGCACCGGAGATGATGTGTTGCTTTATTTTATTCAGGATCCGCCTCGTGTGCGAAGACTCAACATTTCAGGAATTTACGAAACCGGGCTTGAAGAGCTGGATAAAATCTTCGTACTGGGTGATATTCAACATGCGCAAAGGCTTAACAACTGGGAGCCAGACCAGGTGGGAGGTTTTGGCATAGTACTGGAAAACTTCCGCCAGCTCGATCATTTCAATGAAATAGTACAAGAGGTTATTCCTTATACCTTATACACCCGAACCATAGCGGAGATTTACCCCCAGATTTTTGACTGGCTGGCATTGCTGGACATGAACGTTTATGTAATAATTGTTATTGTAGTGCTGGTGGCTGGAATCAACATGATAACTACCCTGCTGATTTCAGTACTCGAAAAAACCAACATGATAGGGGTTCTTAAGGCCCTGGGAGCAAGCAACAAGCATATCCGCAAAATATTCCTTTATCATGCAGGTTTTCTGATTGCAAGAGGGATGATCCTGGGGAACATCCTGGGAATTGGGCTTGGAGTTTTACAACAATATTTCGGAATAGTAACACTCTCCCAGGAGTCTTATTTCGTGGATGTTGTGCCGGTAGATTTGGATATATTTTACATCCTGCTGCTAAATGCAGGCACTTTTGCCATTTGCATGGCAATGCTGATAATGCCAAGTTACATTATTGCCAGGATATCACCCGTAAGAGCAATTACTTTTAGATAAAAAAAAAGCCGTTTCATGAAGCATGAGACGGCTTAATTTGTATTTTTAAATTGTACTGTTTTTGGGTGGTTGGAAAAAATCAGAACAATAACCCAATGCTGAATAAGATTTGCCGGGGGCGGGAATCAAAATCGTAAGTGGTATCTCCAATTTCAATTCCATCTCCCAGGTCACTGAGTCCGAATTGATATTTCAGGTCAAGGGCTAAATTGCCAAGATTCATTCCGGCTCCTATCTGAAAGCCATAGGTAGCAGGATTAAAACGCTCCCTGAAACCAGACTCTTCAGAAGATAAGCCTGACGAGCTGCTCAGCAAAAAACTGGCCACCGGCCCGAGTCCAGCTCTCAGTGGTCCGATTTTGGCCCCTACCATAACCGGAATATCAAGATGCGAAAACTTTTGCTGAAAATAGCTGTCAGGTTGTCCCTCACGCTCAAGAACCAAATCATGCCCGGTAGATGCAAACAAAAGTTCCGGCATCACAAATACTCCCATTAGAGAAATCTGCGCCATAACTCCAGCATGAAAACCGGTATAGGATTCACTGACGGTTTTGATTCGGGTTTGCGGGTCATCCATCTCATACGTTTTGGAGGGAAGTCTGCTGAAATTCATTCCTCCCCGTAACCCAAATGAAAACTGTGCCTGTGATACATGCACTAAACTTAGCAATAGCAAAAAAAAGAATGTCTTTTTCATATTTATAAAGATTAGTTTGACAGTATTTAACAGAAATCATACCATAGAAAACAATTGAATGAACAAAGCATGGCAAATTTTCCGGAGGAGAAACCGGCACATGCCTTTCCAATCAAATCACAAAACGGTCAAAACCTATCAGGAAGCACTGAGAATTTTTAATTTTTCCTCCAGAATGGCAATGTCCGCCCTGGCATCAGTTATCTTTTTCTCAAACTCAGCCTTCAATACATCAGCCTTCCTGGATGATGCAAAAAAGCCTATGTTATTTTCCCATAGCTTGATATCATTCTGTAAACCATTGATTTTGTTTACCAGGAAATTTCTTTCCTTATACATGATGTTTTCAGCATTGGGTGAATTCTTCAGGTTTTCTATTTTATTTTTAAACCCAATAGTTGACTTTGCCTTCCGACTGATGTTAAGCTTATCAAACTGCTCATTTACAACCGTTCTGAACTCATTCTGGATTTTGTCTTTTTCCTTGATGGGAACATGACCAATTTCCATCCACTGACGTTGAAAATCCTTCAGTGTATTAAGATTCTCTGTACTATCTTTAGAATACTCGTAAGTTTTCACCCTTTCGATGAGTTCCTTCTTCTTGTTAAGGTTCTCTTCCTGTTTTTCTCCAATATTGGAAAAATATTCTGCTTTTCTGTTGAAAAATTCATCACATGCTGCTCTGAACCTTTTCCATACTTTATCAGAAAACTTTTTGGGTACAGGACCTATCTTTTTCCATTGCTGTTGCAGCGAAATAAGTTCATCCGTGGTTTGTTTCCAGTCTTCACTGTCTTTGGCTGCTTCAGCCTGCACACAAAGGTTTAGCTTTTGATTGTAGTTTTCGGTCTGATCTTCTTTGTAACGGAAGAAAAAATCTTTTTTGTTTTTGAAGAAGGTATCCAGTGCGGTTCTGAATCTTACCCAGACTTCGTCATTAACTTTTTTAGGGGCAAACCCAATGGTTTTCCAAACCTTGAAAAGCTCGTTTACTTTATCGGTGGCCTCCTGCCATTTCCGGGGTGAGTCAGAGGTAAAATCAGTAAGCTGTTCTGCCTGTTCGCAAAGAAGTACCTTGGCAGCATAGTTTTTGGTTTGTTCTTCTCTCAGTGAATCATAGTAGGCTTGCCTTCTGTCATTCAATGTATCAGAAGCCGCCTTGAACCGTTCCCATATTTCATCCTTCTTGTCTTTGGGAACAGGACCTGTTTCTTTCCAGGCTTCATGAAGCTTTTGCAGCTTCTGAAAAGATTTGTTTACGGATGTTTCCAGCAACAACTCTTCGGCCTTTTCACAAAGTTCGGCTTTGGCTTCCAGATTCTTTTTCAGATCAAGATCCCTGAGTTCTTTGTTAATTTTTACCTTATCAAAAAATTTCTCCACCAGAAAATGGTAGTTGTTCCATAATGTGCTCTTGGCTCCCTGGGGAACAGGCCCTATCTCGCGCCATTTGTCCTGAAGCTCTTTAAAAACATCGTAGGTCTTTTTTAATTCTTCTTCCGATTCAATCAGATTGCGCAATTCTTCAAGGATTTCTTCCTTTACCTTGAGGTTGTCTTGTTTTTGTTTTTCA
>SLPR01000188.1 GCA_007131895.1 Bacteroidales bacterium
CAAGCGAAGGCTCAACCTATGCCGTTTATGTTGAGAAAACGGTAGAGTTTGAGATAATCGTTGGAGAATTTACCAAAGTAGATGTGCCCGTTGAAGTACTTTGCTTTGTACCTGGAGCATATATGGATTTCGGTTTTTTCTGGTTCAATATTGAAGAGATCATTGTAAGAGAACTGTTCTTCTTTGGTGATATCTGTGCAACCGGAAACCCATGGCTTCCTGAAGATTTCGCAGGATCTGACTATGAGGATGTACCAGGAGGCTTGCAAATAGATATGCCTGCCATTTTTGAGATTCGCGCTTATGGCCCTGATGGAGAAGAACTACCCTATTCGCCTTTCTCCAATCTTGGCGAAGAAGATAAGCCACTGAAGGTTTGGTACCCCGACAGAAAACAAGTTGAAGATGAAGAATTCTCATTTGAATTATGGATTCTCATTCCTGACTGTGAAGGTGGATTTGAATATGAATACTTCCATACTTTCACAATCGTTGATGATGGCCCGTTGAGCACCGATCCTGGTGATGACAATGTTGTGGAATTTGTTGTGGGCGACTGCCACTATTCTGCGACTGACCTGTTGCTTGAGTGGCCGGTGTGTCCATTAGCTTTTGAAGATGGCAACCTGATCAAAGATACAGATTATACCAAATTAGCAGAAGCCAGATGGAGAGATTTTGTTGCCTCACCCAATAACTGGAACATTGGAGTTGGAAGCGAAGTAGGGGGAAGTGGAACACCTGCTCCGTTTGGACAATTTACAAAAGCGTTGAAGCTTGATGGAACACCTAATCCGGTTAGCTTCAATTATGATGGAGTAAATACTGTAACCGCTACTTTAGATGCAGATGGTGAGACATTTACCGCTACATACAATCTGAATATTGCTGAAGCTGATTACTTTGAACTTCAGGTTAGAGGTTTTAATCACACAAACGGTGTCATGGAAGTTGATTTTACAGATATTTTAGTTAATGACATTCCTGTAACCGGCAATACACCACAAACAGGGGATGGAGCCTACTGGCATTTCATAGGTTATGATTTTTCAACTCCATTTACAGTTAAAGGAAATATCATAATTACTAAAGATGAAAATGTAACCCCATCTCAAGAAGGGGCAAAAGTTAATATTACAATAGGAAAATTAATGTAACATCTCAAGGATTTTTTATCAAGCCGGAGGGGCTAATCCCTCCGGTTAATATCCCAGATAACTTAATAATTAATTTGTAAACAAAAATAAATAATATGAAAACACTTAGAATTTTAACAATGATCTTGATTGCCGGCTTTTTATTCAGCTGCGAGAAAGACATAGAAAAGGACCAGGTAAAACAGGATGTGATATTTGGTATCACTCACCTGGATCCCAATGAACTCAAAACAGATAACGATGATGGTGTTATTTGCCCTGATGATATTCATCCGGTTTATGCCGAAATCGATATCAGAGATAAAGATGATTTAGTTACAACGTATATCCCTGAAGTATTCTATCTTAATGGACAGCTTTTTACACAGGCCATAAGACTTGAATCAGGTAATTATACCGTTGAGAAATTC
Organism: Bacteroidales bacterium; assembly: GCA_007131895.1. Lineage (GTDB taxonomy): Bacteria > Bacteroidota > Bacteroidia > Bacteroidales > UBA7960 > SKVR01. Next base: position 1,568 of record SLPR01000188.1, read on the forward strand.
ATCATATACAACATTGATGATATACCTATTATGGCTACACCCAATGCAGATTCAGATTATGCAGTATATGTTGAGCAAACCGTTGAATTCCCCATTAATGTTGGTGAATTTACCAAGATAGAGGTGCCCGTTGAAGTACTTTGCTTTGTGCCCGGAGCATATATGAACTTCGGTTTCTTCTGGTTTAATATTGAGGAAATCATTGTTAAGAACATCTGCTTCTTTGGCGACCTTTGCATTAAGGATATAGAGCCTTATTTGGATTCTAAATACTACGATGTATTTGGAGAAGACATTCACAACTATCCTTTTGACCTTCCGGCAATCTTTAAAGTAGAAACTTTTGTTTGGGAGAATGAAGCTTGGAAGTCATTAAAGGTTTTTGAAAATGTTGATAAAGATAATAATCTTATTTCACCCATGTGTGCAGAGTATTTCATCAACAAAAAGGGTGATGCAAGGGAGTTTAAGTTTAATCTTTACGTTTGGGTACCCACTGCAGATGGCTTTGATTGGGCACCATATGACTCATGGACGTTTATGAATACGGATGAAGAGAAGATTATGGTCAATGAATTCAATGTAGTGGAATTTGTGATTGGTAACTGCTCATACAATGTTGACGGTGTGCATGTATACCCACCTTTGCAGATTCTTCCTGAAACTGCTAATGTGACTATCAATCATCCCGGAGATCCCGGATACTGGAATCTGACTATCAACAGTGTTTACCCTCTGTCTGATTATTACGATCTTCCTGTTGGCTCTTATACCGGATGGTGCGCTGATGAAAATACAACCATTGGTAACAACAGCACCTGGACAATGTACATTTACGGAACACTTAATGACATTGGCTGGCCAGCTGTATTTAGCGGTTTAGTTGATTTTGAAAAAATCACCAAGGTTAACTGGCTGATCAGCAACCTGGGCATGTTTGATGGTTTCAATACTCCCACAGGAATGTACATAACTACTGATGATATGACACAGGCACAGGGTGAAATAATCCAGCAAGCCATATGGGGTATTTTGCAAGACAAAAATGTTAGCGGCATTGCCAACACAATGAAAACCATGGCCAACCAGTACGGAGCAAGCTTTAAACCTCTGCCCGGCCAATGGACAGCTATTCTTATGCTTCCGGTTGATGATGATGATGAAGACTTTGACCCAGATAACCTAACATATAATTGGCAGTTAATTTTCACCATGGTTGACCCCTGATCCCAATACTTCTTCATAGTATAATGTTTTTTCTTACTCCTGAAAAGGGGAGCCTGGCGGCCCCCCTTTTCTTTTTTTAAGAGGTCAATTTGTTTCGGATATTCTTCAACCAAGCTCTTTTACCGTTGCACCCAAAGAAACAACCTGCAAAGGCAACCCGAACGAAATCCACTTTCTAAGACAGTGGTCGGACGAGCTGAAAGTCGTCGGACCACGGTGCAGAGATTCTGAGCGGAGCGAAGAATCCCGTAATGCTTTGCTTTGTCTTTAGTCCGGAGGCGAAGGCAAGTCGCCACCGGACGAATTCCGCCTGGCAGCGGGCTATTTGAAAAACCCCGGCAATTATCATCCCCAAAATGCATGGACAGAGCGCTCCCTCCCTGCTCGTAGGGAGGGATGTCTGAAGGACAGGGTGGGTTAGGTCTGCAATAATGGTCGGACGAGCTAAAAGTCGTCAGACCACGGTGCAGAGATTCTGAGCGGAGCGAAGAATCCCGTAACGCTGTGCTTTGTCTTTAGTCCGGAGGCGAACTTAAGTCGCCACCGGACAAGCAGATATCAAAGGTAGACATCCGGCTCTAGGGGGGGCAAGTCTGCAATAGTGGTCAGACGAGCTGGAAGTCGTCAGACCACGGTGCAAAGAATAGTGGCGGGGTCACTGGAAGTGGCCCCGTCACCTGCCGCAACTATCAGGAAGCGGAATTGCAAATTCCGCTCAGCTCTGGGTAGTCAAACGAGCTGGAAGTCGTCAGACCACGGTGCAAAAAGCCGGGCTCAGTCATAATTTTTCCCTAATTTTGCACTTAAACAGCAAAACAAATCAACCATGAATAACCGCCAGCTTTTTTTCAATTTTATGGGGCAAACATCGGAGGCGCCGCTTGCCATCGAGATAGAACGTGCCGAAGGGGTGTATATGTATGGCCCGGACGGGAAACGATACCTGGATTTGATATCGGGGATTTCGGTGAGCAACGTGGGGCATTGTCATCCTCAGGTGGTTAAAGCGGTGCAAAAACAAGCCGAAACCTACATGCACCTGATGGTGTATGGCGAGTTTGTGCAAAGTCCGCAGGTGGAGCTGGCACATCTGATTACCAGCTACCTGCCGGAGCATCTCGACAATGTATATTTTGTCAATTCAGGCAGCGAGGCCATCGAAGGGGCCATGAAGCTGGCCAAACGATATACGGGAAGAAGCGAAATCGTTGCGTTCAATAATGCCTACCATGGAAGCACCCAGGGCTCACTGAGCGTAATGGGCGATGAGCAGATGAAAAATGCTTTCCGTCCGTTGCTGCCGGGGGTAAGATTTCTGGAGTACAACAATCGTAAGCAGCTCAGCCAGATAAGCAGGCAGACAGCCTGCGTGCTGGTGGAAACCATCCAGGGCGAAGCAGGAGCGGTGGCTCCCTGCCCGCACTTCCTGGTTGAATTGCAGCAAATCTGCAAAGAAAAAGGTGCCCTTCTTATCATGGACGAGATACAGGCCGGTTGCGGACGTACGGGAAAACTATGGGCTTTTGAGCATTACGGGGTCACACCCGATATCCTCACCCTGGCCAAGGGGCTGGGTGGCGGATTGCCCATCGGTGCGTTTGTGGCATCGCGCGAAATCATGCAGTCCCTTACCCACAACCCGGTGCTGGGCCATATCTCCACTTTTGGGGGCAATGCGGTATGTGCTGCTGCTGCCAAAGCCAACCTGGAAATCATTATCAGCCAGCAGCTGTGGCAAAATGCCGCCCGCCTGGAAAAAGTGATACGGGAGCAGTTAAAACATCCCAAAATCAAATCTATCCGTGGCAAAGGACTCATGCTGGCCATAGAATTTGAAAGCTTTGAACAAAACAAGAGGGTAATTGATCAGCTCATCCAACAGGGTATTGTCACCGACTGGTTTTTGTTCGCCCCTCATTGTCTGCGCATTGCCCCTCCCCTGATCATTACCGAAGCACAAATCCTGGAAGCATGCCATACAATTGTGGAGGTTATTGACAAAAGTTTATAATTTTTCCGTACCGGCTGTTGTTATTATAAGGTAAAGTATTTACTTTTAATAACTAAAAACAGCGTTATTATGCAAGCAGATTTGCTGAACCATTTGCAATCCAATCCCATATCCAACATGCCCGTGTTGGGGTTTTTCGAAAACTACCCCTTAGATAAGCACGTGATATACAACAAGTCACTGATACTCATCGGCACCAGCGATTACTCATGGGCCTATCTGTCGGTTCCAGAACCCAATGATCTTGACTCGCTGCTGGAAAAATTCGGGTTCGAATCGCTCTATTTTGCCAATGTGGAAGAGTGGATGATTCCGCAGCTCACCCGCAATCACCGGATAGAATGGAAGTTGCTTACCAACCGGTATTACCTGCCCGAAGAGATAGAGGTAGAGCCTACAGACAAAGCTTCCGGTCCGCTGGACTCTTCACATGTGGGGTACATCTACCAAAACTCAGCCTACAAAGACTTTACATCGGAATTGTACATTTCAGAGCGCATTGCCAGGGATATTTCGGCGGGAATATGGCTGGATGACAAGCTGGTGGGATGGGGTCTTACCCATGATGATGGCTCACTTGGATTTTTGAATGTGATATCTGAATACCGGGGAAAAGGAATCGGAGAGGCCATTTTCCGCACCCTAATCAGGGGCAAACAGGAAAATCAAAAGCCGGTATTTGTAAACGTGGAGCCACAGAACAAACAATCCATCAACCTGCTAAAGAAGCTTGGGCTGGAATTTGACCGCGCCGTGAGTTGGGTGAAACTGGCCTGATGGATTGTTATTGAGTAAACTCACAATATATCATGACCAAAGTCAGCGATTTTGATGCACTGATAAATTACAGTACTGTTATTGTTCTGCTTCCTCTGCAGGAAACTCATTATCTACCCCTTCCAGTTCATCCATAATGTATCCGGGGCCCTTAGGCATATTGGTTTTGTGGGCTGCCCTGGCAATCATATGCGAAGCAATGGGCGCAGTAATGATTATAAACACCACTACCATGAGGGCTTCGATCCATACAATCCACTGGGTATAAATCAAAGAAACCGAAGTCAACATGAGGATGGCACCCAGGGAAGCCGCTTTGGTGATGGCATGCATGCGCATGTAAACATCCGAAAGCTTTACTACTCCAAAGGCTGCAACGAGCATAAACAAGGAACCCGAAACGAGAAAAAAAGCTGCTATCCACTCAATAATCATTTTTCAATCCTCCTGATTAAATATTTGGCAAAGGCAATATTGCCCATAAATACCAGCAGTGCAATAGCAACTGCCACGTTTAAAAATACTGTCTGTCCGGTAGCCATTATGTAAACAATGATCAGGCCTATGGACAGCGAAGCTACAAGGTCCATCACCACGATCCTGTCGGGAAGGGTGGGTCCGGTAAGCAGCCTGTACAACCCCATAAACAAACTGATGGTAAGGGCAAAAAAGCTGAA
>SLPR01000479.1 GCA_007131895.1 Bacteroidales bacterium
CCTGCGGTATTCAGAAGCCCAACCCCAAAGGATTTGTGGATTCGCTCAACTTCTTTGACTGCTCCAAAGTGTCTGACGGTGCCAGTGCCATTGCCGTGGTGTCGGAAGAAGGTCTCAAGCGTTGCGGGATAGACAAAAAAGATGCAGTGGAAATTCTCGGGTTTGGTCAGGCGGAAGAGGATATCACCAAAGCACCTGAAGAACCTACACGGCTGTTAACTACCAAAGTAGCCGTGCAAAAAGCTCTTGAATCGGCAGGAATCACCAAAGAACAGGTGGGTACGGTGGAATGTCACGACTGCTTTACCATTGCCGGTATCATGGCCACCGAAGCCATCGGCTTTGCGGAATATGGAAAAGGTGCCGATTTTGTGCTGGAAGGGCACACTTCCCGCAAAGGTTCTGTGCCATTTAATACCACCGGCGGATTGATTGGTTGGGGGCATCCCACCGGAGCCACCGGAGTACACCAGGCCGTGACCCTCTGGGAACAGCTTACCGGCAAGGCCGCAGAAGCACAGATTGAATTGCAGCCTGAAAAACCTTTTGGTTTGAGCATCAACATGGGAGGTGACGATATTTCTGTCATTTCTATTGTCTACAAAAAGGCAGAATAATTGAGCAACGCTGTTGAAGACTATACCCTTGTATCAGGCAGGAAAATATATTACCGCCTGCTGAACCCGCAGCTCATCGATGGAGAGAAGCCCTTGCTGGTTTTTCTTCACGAAGGGCTGGGGTGTTCTGCCTTGTGGCGCGATTTTCCGGAATTGCTCAGCCGCAGTCTGGAAATGCCTGCCCTGCTATACGACAGGTTGCGTTACGGAAAATCGGATGCAGCCGAAGAGCCCTTTCACAACCGGTATATGCATGTTGAAGCTTTTGATTACCTGCCGGCCCTGCTGGACAACCTGGACTTAAATCAACCGGTAATTCTCGTGGGGCATAGTGATGGTGGTACCATTGCCCTGTTGTTTGCTGCACGGTTTCCCCAAAGAACCCTGGCTGTGATTTCGGAAGCGGATCATGTTGTGAATGAGGAGGTCACCCGGCAAGGTATCGCTGCTGTGGTAAAAGAATTTGAAAACGGGCCATTGAAAAAGAGACTGGAAAAATACCATCATGAAAAGACCGAAGCCCTGGTAAGTGGGTGGAGTGGCTTTCTCCTTTCGGAAGAAGGTTGTAAGTGGAATATTGTGGATGAACTCCGGGATATTCACGCTCCGGTATTGGCCATTCAGGGCCGGAATGACGCATTTGGCTCTGCCGAACAAATTTATGTAAAATTGAGAAACATTTCCGGCGATATATATGTTTCTTATTTAAACAATTGTGGCCATGTTCCCCATCATGAGCAGAAAGACATTGTTTTACAGACCATGAAACAGTTCATTGAAAATCGTACAAGATCTGCGGGATAATGCAAGTGCAGTTTCTTTTTGCTTCCTGCCTTTTGCCGTTGCCTTGTCCATATACAAACATTACCCAAAACCTTTAAGCCAAATCATTACACACATAAATCTGAGAAACATGAACTTTGAATATACCGAAGAACAACTGATGATTCAGCAGGCGGCCAAAGACTTTGCCGAACGTGAACTCCTGCATGATGTGATTGAAAGAGATGCCAAAGGAATATTTGCTGCTGATCGCGTCAAGAAACTTGCTGAACTGGGATTTCTGGGCATGATGACCGACCCCAAATACGGAGGTGGTGGCATGGATACCGTATCCTATGTGCTGGCCATGGAAGAACTTTCCAAAGTGGATTCCTCCATATCGGTGCTGATGTCAGTGTGCAACTCCCTGGTCAACTGGGGACTGGAGACCTATGGCACCGAAGAGCAGAAACAGAAGTACCTTGTGCCACTGGCCACAGGTGAAAAAATAGGCGCCTTCCTGCTTTCGGAACCCGAAGCCGGCTCAGATGCTACCAAACAAAGAACTACCGCTGTTGACAAAGGAGATCACTACCTGGTAAACGGCACCAAAAACTGGATTACCAACGCCAACTGCGCATCCACTTACCTGGTAATGGCCCAGACCGATCCGGAAAAAGGACACAAGGGAATCAACGCATTGATTGTGGACAAGGATACGCCCGGTATTTCACTGGGTCCTCATGAAGACAAGATGGGAATGCGGGCGTCCGATACTCATTCGGTGATGTTCAGCGATGTGAAAGTACCCAAAGAGAACCGCATTGGTGCCGATGGCTTCGGATTTTCCTTTGCCATGAAAACCCTCGATGGCGGTCGTATCGGTATTGCTGCCCAGGCATTGGGGATTGCTTCCGGTGCTTTCGAACGTGCACTGAATTATTCCAAAGAGCGGAAAGCTTTTGGTACGCTCATCAGTAATCACCAGGCCATCGCTTTCAAACTGGCCGATATGGCGGTGAAGATAGAAAATGCCCGCAACCTCTGCCTCAAAGCCGCATGGCTTAAGGATCAGAAGCAACCCTATGGTTACACCAGCGCCATGGCCAAGCAATATTGTGCAGATATTGCCATGGAAGTAACCACCGAAGCAGTGCAGATTCATGGTGGCTATGGTTATGTGAAAGAATACCACGTGGAACGCCTCATGCGCGAAGCCAAACTAACCCAGATTTATGAAGGTACTTCCGAAATTCAAAAAATCGTTATCTCCAGGGCATTGCTGAAGTAAAAGCGGTCAAGCGTGCAGGTGCGTTTATGTTTTCGTCAGGGCATGACTTAGAGTCATACCCTGACTTGCTATTCATTGACAGTGAGGGCATGACAACAGTTCATGCCCTCACTAATTTTAGTCCTTTTGCAATAAAAATGCGATCGCGCAAAATTACTGACTTCCATTCTGCTAAATGTGCTACTTTTGCCGCTTCATTTATCCACCTTAACATTTACTATCGATGCAGCAAAATTCTGTAGAAATCAAAGACACTTATGCAAATCCTGCGCCCCTGGGACTGGCGGGTTTTGGCTTAACCACCGTATTGCTCAACATTCACAATGCAGGTTTATTTCCCCTTGATATGATGATCGTAGCCATGGGCATTTTTTATGGCGGTCTGGCTCAGATTATTGTCGGTGTCATGGAATTCAAGAAAAACAATACTTTTGGAACAACAGCCTTTACTTCCTATGGCTTTTTCTGGATCAGCCTCGTTTTTATCTGGCTGGCTCCTGAAGCCGGATTGATTGGCAAGCCTTCTGCTATCAGTATGGCCTTTTATCTTGCCATCTGGGGAGTATTTACCGCTTTCCTGTTTGTAGCTACTTTTAAAATGGTTCCCGCCATGCGCTGGTTGTTCGGTTCTGTGGTCGTGCTCTTTGCCTTGCTGACATTGGCCAATATTACCGGTAGCCATTTCATTCATACCCTGGCAGGAATTGAGGGAGTTGTTTGCGGCTCCATTGCCATTTATATCGGAATGGCCCAATTGCTGAACGAAGCTTACGGTCGCGTGGTAATGCCTCTGGGTTTAGTAGCCGCTAAGTAGTAACTTTTAAAATATAAAACCCAAAGCCCCGGCATTGCATTGTCGGGGCTTTTTTGCAATATAGTAAGGAAATGAGGGTATGACTAAAGTTTATGGCCTCACTAAAATTGGCTATCTGCCGTTGTACAGCTTCTCCCTCTCTTCCTCCAGTTTTTGCTGGTATTCATCATTGTCAGGGTTGGCCATGGCGTTTTTCATGGCATCGCGGTATTCAGGATTGTTTCTGTGCTGGATATCCAGCAATGTGTCGGTGGGAGTGATGTACAGGAGGGCGCTCACCGCCGCCACTACCGCAATTCTTTTAAGGATGCGTGGAAAAATTCTTGATTCACCTGCAATCAACCGGGCGATAATAGATACAACGATGACACCCATCATTCCCAGCAGTCCGAAAAACAGCATATTGTGTCCACCCGGGTAAAACTGCAGGCGAAACATGATCCCGATCAGGGTCATCGACAAAACCCAGCCGGCAAGAACAGCACCGATAATTTTTGCTGCTGTAATGTTTTTGTAGCTGCTTCTCTTGAAAATTTCCCGAAGCTTGATGCCGTTAAAGAAGGCAAATCCCAGGAAATAATACATCATCCCCAGAATGGACAGCGATAGCACCGTTAGGATACCTGCGCCGGGAATCAGAGCAAGTTTGAAAATTATGGCCAGTAATGCCAGCAAGGCAAGGTAGATTTCTGCTTTTTTCATGTTGTGCGAAGCGTTGGTTGGACGTTTGGGTTATTTGGTTTGAATTCCTTTTGGATTTGTGGGGCTAAATTATGATAATATTTGAAATGTAGCAAGGTGTATTGAAGAATATTTTCTTGAAAATTTTAGTGAGGGTATGAATACAAGTTATGGCCTTCACTAAACAGGAATTAATTACGTTTTTAGTCAGGGCATGATTTAGAGTCCTACCCTGACCCACTACTCAGGGAGAGTGAGGGTATGACTACAGTTCATGCCCTCAATAAAAGCATTTCTTACTATGTGTCTCTGTGTTATAGAAATTATTTACCACATAGGCACATAGTTAAATGAGTTCCACTGCCATTTATGCGGAGGATTTGCTAAGTCTATGTTTCTATGTGTTTAAAAAATAAATCACCTCATAGACACATAGTTTATCATGTATCACACTCAATAATAGTTTAACTCTCCACGCAGCATCACCTTTTCCACATATCCGGTTATCTTCAATCCTTCATAAATGTTGATATCGCAATTTTGCTGCTGAGTGGCGGCTGAGAGTTTGACCTTTTTCCCGGGATTGAAAAATACCAGGTCAGCATCTTTTCCGGGGGCGATGGCCCCTTTGTTTTGTAATCCGAATATGGATGCTGCATGGGAAGTGGAAAGCTCTACCCATTGCTGCAGACTGATTTTGTTTTGGAGTACACCGAAGTGATGGAGCAACGGGATGCGAAACTCTAATCCACCTGCTCCGTTGGGAATAAGGGTGAAGTTGTCTTTCCCTACCCGTTTTTGTTGCATGGTAAAGGGACAATGGTCGGTAGCCACCGTGTCGAAAGTGCCCTGCTGCAGATGTTGCCAGAGGACTTCTTTGTGATGCGCAGGCCTTGCGGGTGGACTGAAAACAAAAGGCGCGGTTTGCTCAAAACTTCCCTCATACACACTGTCGTCAAATACCAGGTATTGCGGACAGGTTTCGGCAAGCAGAGGCAACCCTTCTTTTTTTGCGCGGGCAATTTGTTCTGCCGACTCTGCTGCAGAAATATGGACCAGATAGATAGTGCAACCGGTTTTCTTTACCAGTTCAATTATCTTTTGTACGGCCCTGCTCTCTGTTTCGGGAGGTCGGGAAAGGGGATGGTAACGGGGATGGGTCATCCCTTTCCGGATGAATTCGCTTCTGAGTTGCTCAATGCTGTCATCTTCTTCGGCGTGCACCAGCACAATGGCACCGAGACGAGCAGCGATGTGCATGATTTTTTCCAGTTCCTCATACCCGATTCCGATATTGTTGCGGTAGGCCAGGTATGTTTTGAAAGAGCGGATGCCATGCTCTTTCACACAGACTTCCATCTGCCTTTCCATATCGGGCAGCCAGCCACTGATGCCCATGTGAAAGTCCAACCCAATGCTACAGTCTTTTGCCTCTTTTTTTCTTTGGATGAGTGCATCTGCAAGGGCTTCTCCCCGTCGGGGTGTGACAAAATCGATAAGATGGGTTACCCCACCGGCCAGGGCTGTTCTGCTTCCACTGTCAAAATCATCGGCTGATGGTCCTGCAGGGGTGGGCAATGCCAGATGCACATGGGGGTCGATGCCGCCAGGCAGGATGTAAAGGCCGGAAGCATCAGTGGTGCTTACTCCCTCAACGAGAGGAAGACTTCCCGGGTGCTCAAGAGCCGTTATCTTCCCGTTTTCAATGCGGATATCTGCATCAAAAACTTTGTCCGGGCCAATGATATGTGCATGAGTTATGTGGTGGAGCATTTTATTGAGATTCTTCTGTTTTGGTGAGTTTTTCGAAAATGTTGATAGTTTTTGGTAAAGATATAAAAAACAGAAAATTAATGATACTCGGCTCCATTTTCTTGAGGCATCCTGTCTGAATTTCCCGGCAGTCCTAATATTTGCTGTCAGTAAAGGAGCTGAAAATTGACTATTCTTTTGCCCAACATACTTTTTGATTGGGGAGCTCAAGTCTTCAGATGTGGTTTTGTGTAGAAATTATATGAGGTACTGTAATTATAAGTGTAGAGATAAAAAATGATCATTGAAATACCCTTTTGTGAAAATATC
>SLPR01000359.1 GCA_007131895.1 Bacteroidales bacterium
AGGGCAGGTTTGAGGTCGATGCTGATCTCTACCTGGTTTTTCTTATTGAGCTCTTCCACCACAAAGCGGCTCAGGGTAAGGATGATAGGGCCGGTAAGTCCGTAGTGGGCAAACATCACCTCACCAAATTCTTCCTTTTGCTTTTTTCCGTTGACCCATACGGATGCTTTCACATTTTTCAGCCCTAAGCCCTGCAGTTTGCCGGCGGTATCCTGTTGTGTTACCAGGGGTACCAGTGCCGGGAAAACTTCGTTGATGGTATGTCCGGCCTGGCGGGCCAGTTCGTAGCCATCGCCGGTGGAGCCGGTGGCAGGATAAGATTTCCCACCGGTACAGATGATAACATGGGAAGCAGAGATCTGTTGCTTCCCTTTGGGGCCCATCACCTCAACTCCCTGAAATTGTTCATCATCCATAAGCAGCCGGGTAACTCTGCTATCGTAGAGAATGTCAATATTTTTGGTTCCCATCCAGCGCATGAGGGCATTCACCACGTCGCCGGCATTGTTGCTCACCGGAAACACCCTGCTGCCCCGTTCGGTGGTGGTTTCCACTCCCTGCGTATGGAGGATATCCAGGATATCTTTCACAAAGAAGGAATGGAAGGCATGTTTGAGGAACCGACCGGAGGGAAAAATATTCTGGTAGTAAACGGAAGTTTCAGCATCGTGGGTAATATTGCAACGCCCTTTGCCGGTAATGAGCAGTTTTCGGCCTGCCCGGCGCATTTTTTCCACCAGCAGCACCCTGGCGCCCAGATGGGCAGCCCTCCCTGCAGCTATCAAACCCGCGGCACCTGCACCCACAACAATCACATCGTATTTTGTCATTTCTTCTTTCTGAAAAATTAAGGGGCAAAGGTACGGTTTTGTTTGTTTAGTCAGGGCATGAACTGTAGTCATATCCTGACTTGTTTCGGGTAGCAAAAGAGCGGAATTACAACCGACCGGAGGGAGCTCAAGTCCGGACCTGGAAGCTAAGCGGCATTTGCAATGCCGCTTTGAACATCGGATAATTTGCAATTATCCATTAATGAATTTTGAATAAAAAGCTCAGCGAAGTTAAATTTCACTCAGCATTGGTCGCAAGCTCAGCGATTGGGTGTTTAGTAACGTAACAAAGTGGAGTGAGGGATCTCATGTTACAACTGGTTTGTTATTTTTAATTTACCGGACAACAATGATATTCACTATCTTTATCCATCAAAATTCATATCCATCAAACTCCACCATCATGAATTACACACAGGCCATAGAAGAACTGGAAACCATAGTTCAGGAGATAGAAAACGCTGAAATCAGTGTTGATGAATTATCGGAAAAGGTAAAGCGTGCCTCGGAGCTGATCCGTTTTTGCCGTAAAACGCTCAACGCCACAGAGACAGAGGTGGACAACATATTGAAAGACCTCAAAGAGGGAGAGAAAAAAGGTTAACCCTTTCTTCTTCTGAGCCTGCGCACCAGTTTAGCAATCCCAATCCCGAGTCCCGCTATCACAACCACGATGGCGGTCCACGACCATACGCGCAGCGGAATTCCCTTCTCTGCATTGATGCGCCCCTGGGTTTCACGGTACATGTCGGGCATCTCCGGAAGTCCGGAAGCACCTTTTTCGAAAGAGGTGGCATAACGGGCTACCGCTTCCCACACCTTAAACTCCCTGCCATCCTGGTAGATGATGGTTTCATCCAGCTCCAGCGGGTTGCCGTTTTTATCCTTGAGCACCAGCTTCAGGCGTGGCAGGATGTTACCAATCATAGGCAAAAAGGAGGTCAGGTAATGATCGGCCACCAGGTGGTAGAGCCGGTAGCTGTGTTTATCCAGCAGCACATAACCATCCTCATGCTGTATCCCATCCCCCTCGTAGATATACACCTCTTTCACCGAGCGGTATGCCGGCACGGGGATACCGGCAAAAGGTACGGTAAGCCAGGTCGCCTTCCCGGGGTCGTAATGGTATTTCATCCCTGAAATCTGCAGGAAGTACGTGTCGCCCATCAGTTCCGACAGCAGGCTGGCAATCTCAAAGACGCTGTATATTTCTTCTGCCGTAAGATAGATGGATACCATGGGGTAACCCGCTTTCATGTCGGGACCAGAACCCAGCCCGGCAATGGTAACCAGGTCGATGAAAGAAACCCTGTTGCGCGACCAGTCCATGGTGCCCGGAATGATGTCGCCACGAATAACGCCATTGGCCTGTATGGCGAGATCCACGGGCTCTCCCGTAACTTTCTGAGCTTCCAGCCGCATGGCATCCACCACGAAATTGCCTACCGTGGTTTCCACCAGGGGGGCGTGCATGGTGACCGGAAAATCCGAATGCAGTACATGTGCGTAAACGTCGGTAAAAACATTGTCGCTGAAAGCCGTGACGAATGCATTGAGCTTGCGGGTGTATGCCTCCACCTTCTCCTTTATGGCCGGATCTTCTGCCACAGTATGATCCAGGGGAAGCTGAAAAGGAGTATTATTCTGTTCATTCAAAACCGTTACTTTGCGGGTTTCAGTGTCGAAGGCCAGTTCGAGCATCCCCACATATTGCAGGTAATAGCTGCTGTGCATGATAATGGTGTTGTGATGGGTAACCGGTTGGGAAGTCTGATAGTGGTCATGCCCTCCCAGGATGACATCGATATTGTTTACCTTTTCTGCCAATAAATAATCTTCTCCCACCCCCGAATGAGACAAAGCAATTACAATGTCTGCACCTGCTTCTCTGAGCTGACTCACCTGCTCCTGAGCAATTGTTACCGGATCTAAGATGGTAACCGGTTCGGCCATGGGAGCCACTTCATAGGCTGCATATCCCAGCAGGCCAAAAAGGCCCACCTTCAGGCCATTGTCCAGCTCAATGATTTTGTTGGGAAGAAATTGTGCCCGGTGAAGTGGATGTCCGGCGGGGATATCAAGGTTGGAGATAATCACCGGCAGTTGATGGTGGGCATCGGGATAGCCGGCTCTCAGGAAATATTCGGCCAGTTTTTCCGGTCCGTAGTCAAACTCGTGGTTGCCGACGGTTACTGCGTCATATCCGATTTCGCGCATCAGCTCAATTTCGGGTGAATACCCTTCCAGGATCAGCCATGCATAAGGTGAACCGCCTACATAGTCTCCTGCAGAAAGCAGCAAAACGGGCTCATCCCCTTTTTCTGAACGAATCTGCTTTACCAGGCCCGAAAGCCTTGCAAAACCACCAAGAGACGGATTTTCTTTTTCAGGGTGAAAGTCCACCGCAGGCAAAGGAGTCATAACACTGTGTTCATCGGTGGTGTGCAGAAGGGTTAGGCGAAGTTGCTGGGCCTGAAGTTCCATGGGCATGAAGGTTGAAATGACAAACAGGAATACAAAAGCAGGTAACCATGGGTTTGTCTTTCCCAAACAAAAGATCGGTTTCTTATTCATATGGCTTATAAATTGGTACAGCCAAAATAATGCATTTTTTTGAGGTAGAGGTTAATTTGTTGTAAAGTATTGTTGCTGCATCAACAATTTTAGGGTTCATGCCTGAGATAAACGGGTGTCAGAAGCGAAAAAAGTGCTATTGTTTGTATCTTTGAAGAATTGTTTTGTTCAATTATTGTATTGAGTGGTTAATAATATTAGTTTACTACCCTATATTACTAACTACCATAATTCCGCCCTTATCAGGGCTCTTTAATTTCAGAGCCTGACACCTCGATCCCACAACTGCGGGAGAGAGAGGTATATTGTCAATAAATCTAATATAGCAATTTAATCCGCATACGAATGATGAATTTTTCGCAAAACATGCATTATCGTCTTTTAATATTCATAGCCTTTGGTATAGCTTCACAAGCAGCTTCGGGCCAGCTGGTAAACATTGAAAAAAGCAGGAAAGAAGCAAAACCCGGATTTCAGGGCCACATCGACCTGAGCCTTGCCCTGACCCAGAACACCAAACAGATTTTTGAAACCGGGACCAACACTCATGTGCAATACCACAGAGACCGCCATACGGTACTGGTGCTCAACAGCATCAATTTTATGCGTGTGGAAGGCGATGATCTTATCAACAACGGATTTCAGCATATCCGATACAACTACACGCTGGGTGGCGGATTTACCACGGCTGAAATTTTCACCCAACACCAATACAATTCCATCCGTTTGCTGCAGCGCAGATTCCTGCTGGGATGGGGCCCCCGGTTCAGAATTTTTGAAAGTACGGGGGTAGGCATTTACATTGCTCCCCTGGTAATGCTGGAGCAGGAAAAGCTCAATGACGAAGCCGGAACACAAACCGACAAATTCAAGGGAGACCTGTACGTGTCGGGAACCTGGTCCATAGATGAAAGGGTAAACTTCTCGCACACTACCTACTACCAGCCCGACTTTGCCCGGCTCAGAGAATACAGGATAGCCAGTGATACAGGTCTGGAGTTGAAATTCAACGAGAGTTTTTCTTTTATCGTTACCTACAGCCTGGCTTTCGACAGCCACCCACCCATCGATATCCCCAAATTATTTTATACCTTGCGCAATGGAATTAAATACAATTTTTGAGGTAATTTTGCAGAGTAGAGTCGAGTGAAAAGTGGAAAATAAAAAATCAAGGCACCCGTCCGGTTCGGACTAAAGTTCCGGCCCGGACTAAAAAAACCCTTATTCTTAATTCCATTAACCTTAGTAGAATGACGAATATCAAAACATAATAGCGCTGCGAAACAATGGCAATTAACAGCACAATGCTGATGACAGCGCAAGAAAAGAAACAATATAAACCGCAATAAAAAAACGATACAAACACAAACCCTATGCAACAAGACATCAAACCCATCCTGCGAAGCATTGCTGTGGCTTACTGGATCATGTTCCTGAGCCTGGTCACCTACATCGTGGCCAGCGCGCTGGTAGTAAGCAATACAGACATCGTATTCATTGAAGATATGCAGCTGGCACATATAGTGAACGCCATACTGATTTTCGCTCTCATCGTACTGGCTCCTGTCAGCTACCTGGTGCCCCATAAAATGATTGCTGCCATCAGAGAAGATATCTCCCTGACCGACAAATTGCTGCGATACCGTAAACCTTTGTTTATTCGCTTTATCACCATGAACACCGCAGGTCTTTTGATTGCTGTCGGCTTTCTCCTCACAGCCACCCCTTCCCTTATTTATCTGCAGGTGGTGGTAATGCTGTTTTTTATCATTTACAAACCCTCACGTTTTAAAATTGCTTCCGACCTGAAGCTCAACGAACGGGAAAAAGAACAATTGATGGCTGATTACTGAAAAGAGGCTAAACAATTGCCTTGAAAAATCCTTATTCTTTTTAAAGAAAAATTCAACAACTATTCAACACCATTATAAAAATGAACATCAAAGAAATTGAAGAAGAAATTGTTTCCGAGTTTGCCCTGTTTGACGACTGGATGGACAAATACAATTACATTATTGACATGGGAAAATCCGTGGATACACTGGATGACAGCATGAAGAAAAAAGACTATCTCATCTCCGGTTGTCAGTCGCAGGTTTGGGTATATCCGGAATACAAAGATGGCAAAGTATATTTCAAAGCCGACAGCGACGCCCTCATTACCAAGGGCATAGTAGGATTGCTGACGCGGGTAATGTCAGGCCAGCCGCCCAAAGACATCGTGGAAGCCGACCTGGAGTTTATTGACAAAATCGGTCTGAAAGAACATCTGTCGCAAACCCGCAGCAACGGCCTGGTCAACATGATCAAGCAGATGAAGCTTTACGCATTGGCCCTGCAAACCAAACATCAGAACTGAGTTGTAAAACAATTGCTGAGTATTCCTGCAAAAAAGCCGGGCTTTTTAGCATTGGCCGTAACAGGAATCTCAGTTCACCAACAAAAAATTACTACTATGGACACATCCAACGATTATATGAACCTGGAAGTACGCATTGTGGATGCCCTGAAAACGGTGTATGACCCGGAAATCCCCGTAAACATTTACGACCTGGGTTTGATATACGAAATCAAGGTAAACGACGACAACAGTGTGTACCTTAAAATGACCCTTACCAACCCCAATTGCCCCGTGGCTGACGTCCTTCCCAATGAGGTAAAGGAAGCTGTATTGCACGTGGAAGGAGTTACAAAAGTAGACCTGGATCTGGTTTTCGAACCCGAATGGACCAAAGACAACATGAGCGATGCCGCCATGCTGGAGCTGGGATTGCTGTAGACATTCAAAGGCGAAACCCTGGAGGTTTTCAAAACCTCCAGGGTTTAAAAACGACACAA
>SLPR01000036.1 GCA_007131895.1 Bacteroidales bacterium
ATTGAAAAGATAGTGGAGAAAAATGTTTGTGCTCAATTTTGGGTAATCAGAAAACGATTGGTAAAACCATTTATGCGCAAATGGAATGTGGGCGAGGTAATTGTTTTCAGGCTGGAAGAAGACAATTTAACTACCATCGTGCACACAATAATTGAAAGATTAAAACACTGAAAATCGGTATTTTCTATCGTTTTATCTGTTTAGAATTTGATTAAAGTGGTCAGATGCCTGTCCAGACCATACGCAGCCTTTCCAGCCCACGCGGGAGAGCTCGCCAACACAATTTATCACAGCCAACTTAGTTGAGTGAAATAATCATCCTGATTTCGTCAATAGTATTGTCATGGCTCGGTTCATCATAATAAACTATGATTCATACGAGCAGCTATTGCGTTATGTTTCTCGGAAACTGAACCGGGATATTGATTGTATCGAAAGAAAAACTTGCAATGAGATAAACCCGATAAGGAAATAGGGGGCATTAGATTCTACGTGAAACTGAAGTTGGATTCTATTCTATGTTCACCCCGGCAGCTGCTTCGTTGATATTCAGCAGTGAATCACCTACTTTTTCACAGGAGGAAATCATTTTATTATAATAGAATCCGCTTTTTACATGAGCCCCTCCTTTTTCCAGATCATCAATAACCTCAATACTCACGTTATCACGAAACTCATTGATTCTCTTTTCAAGTACATAAGCCTTATTAATATTTGTTCTTGCAAATACTTCACCTCTCTCAACATTATCCATCATAATATCAAAGGCTTCATTTATCAGGGCAAACATTTTGTCCAAAGCGTCTCTCTGCTTGGGAGTATAATACGCTTTCTCCTCTTTTTTCTTATCCAGAAGGGTCGCCATTTTAAAACAGATGTCTCCGATTTTCTCTACTTCACTACACACAATCCTCATCCTTCTTAATTGTTCTGAAGCATTGGTGCTCAATTGTTTTCGGGAAACTTTTATAAGGAAAGTAGTAATTTCCACTTCTACCCTATCCGTTATTTCCTCATACTTGCTTACTCGCGCTAAAAGCTTGGAGAACTTTTTCCTGTCGGTCTGGTATATCATTTCAGGAATGAAGTTAAACATCCGCTGACCCAAATCACAATACCTTAAGGTTTCTCTTTTAGCCTGTAATACAGACAATTCCGACATGTGCAAAAAACCACCCCCAAAATATTCCAATTGATGCCGCTCGTCGGTTTTGCCTTTTGAAGGAATCAATTTCTCTACACTGTATACAATGGTTTTGATAAAACCGATCAGCAGCAGTGTATTGGTAATATTGAAAGCTGTATGAAAAATGGAGAGCCCGAAAGGAACCATGGTAGGATTGGTAAATGGAGAATCCAGTCCAATATCAACCATGTAGCCTTCAATGCCATTGATAACCTGGTTAAATGCTGCCAACATCCAAAGCACACCAAAGATATTGAACAAAGTATGAGCCAGTGCAGTTCTTTTGGCATGCACATTACCCACAAGAGCTGCGAGATTGGCTGTAATGGTTGTACCGATATTTTCACCAAGTACAATGGCTGCACCATGCTCAAAACCAATCCAGCCATTGTTGCACATAACCAGGGTTAAGGCCATGGTAGCACTGGAGGATTGAAGCACAATGGTAAGCAGTGTGCCAATACCCAGAAAAATTAAAACACTGCCAAAACCATAATCTGTCAGATTTTGTAGTGCTTCAAACATTTGGGGATTCTCACCGAGATCGGGAATTGAACTCTGCAGCAACCCCAGGCCCAGAAAAAGAAGTGCAAAGCCTAACAGGGTTTCTCCCAGGGAGGTAAGACGGTCTCTGGAAAAATACAGCATCGGAAAAGCAATGCCGATTATGGGAAGTGAAATAGCTGAAATGTTAAGTTTAAACCCCAGAAAAGAAATAAGCCAAGCTGTGGTGGTTGTACCAATATTGGCTCCCATAATAACCCCTACTGATTGAACCAGATTGAGCAAACCGGCATTTACAAAACTAACCACCATTACCGTTGATGCCGATGAGGACTGAACAAGGGTAGTAATTAAAAACCCGGTTATAACACCAAAAAACCTGTTGGATGTCATTGCACTCAAAATAGACCGCATTTTATCACCGGCAAGCTTCTGTATGCCTTCGCTCATCACCTTCATTCCAAAAAGGAATAAGCTCAGTGCCCCAAAAATTGTAAGAAATTGAAAAAAACTAAAACTCATTGGGTGTACTATTTATTATTTACAACCACAAAATTAAATGTCAACGGCAATTTGGGTTTCCACGTAAGTAATCATCTAAATTCATCAAGTTTGCTTCTGCTTCCGGTAATGATAAAAAAACAGGTTGCAAAATTAGCAAAAGAAAAGAGATATCCGGGGGTATTGATAAATATTATAGACTTTAAAACATTATCGTTTACATCTTCATTGATGCCTGAAAACAAAAGCACAGAAGAAACTCCGGTGCTTTGGCTTTAACTAAGAAAAGACACAACACATCTGGACATTAAATTAAAACCCAATAACTTCTCAACACCCTTTAAAGTCCATTGCGCAAATAAAAATCTCTGTGAGATTTCAGCACATTTATCGAATGTAAGAGCACATTCTTGGTTTCTGTCAACAAATTAAATATTACCATGCTGTTACGTGTACCAATTTTTTCTGCTTTGATGAGTTTGATTTGCAGGAGTTTGATTTTTTCAATTTTATCAAGCAACGCATTGTTCTTTTCTATTACCTTGGGCATGCCTTTGAAATCATTCCTTTCAATAGCATCCAGAATCAACCGGAACAGTTCTTTCATATCCTTGCTCAACTCCACCAGTTCTTTGGATTGCTCAGGGATGGTGGTAGCATGGTTATTTTCAACATGCTCGAAAAGCGGTTCAATGATAAAGGTAAGACAGTGCGAAATTTCTCTCAAATAGTCCAGCACTTGCACATAATGGTGCCCAGTATCCACATAGTCACTCTCAAGTTTCTTCAGGGTTAGATATATATCTTTCTTTAATCCCTTGGTATACTTATTTAACTCAATGATTTTCTTATTTGCTTTTTTGAGTTTCTTACGTTCTTCTTTTGTGAAAGCAATAATTATGGAAGGATGGACATCATTTACAATCTCCAGGGTATTTTTGATATTGAGTTTACATTCAGCCATAACACTTTTATCATCCCAGTCACGTGTAAGCTTGGCTTCTTCCTTTTTCTTGGCTTCACTTCTGCCTTTATGAATAAAAGTGGTTCGAATAACAAACCCAAATGCTAACAGAATGGCGATAGTTGCAGCAATTACTCCTCCCCAGCTGATAAATAAAGCAAATAAGAAAGCTACCGTGAAAGCAGTAAAGGCAGTAAAAAACCAGCCACCAATTACCGTAATTACCCCTGTAATACGATACACAGCGCTTTCTCTGCCCCAGGCCCGATCAGAAAAAGACGAACCCATGGCTACCATAAAAGTAACATAGGTGGTAGACAGAGGTAATTTCAAAGAGGTAGCCAACGCAATCAAAATACTGGCCACAAACATATTTACAGAAGCCCTTACCTGGTCAAAATGCGAATCATCTTTTCTCATCTTTTTTCTTCGCTTGGAAAGGCTTTCATCAAAACGATTATCTAAAAACCGGAAAAAGCTTTTGGGCAAAATTCTCCGCAATACATTACCAAAATCAATAGCTTTTCTTACCAGTGTGCGGGCAAATAGCGAAGAGGAAAATCGCTCATATCCTTCTTGCTGCCGCGCAAGGTCTACTTCGGTTTGGGTTACCGAACGCGCTTTTTTAGAAAAGAAAAGCGCAAGAATCATGATAATTCCGGCTCCAAGTAAAAAGTAAGTAGGGGTTTTAACAGGTTCAAGCAAGGATTCCATAGTGTAAGCAGTAGGATCCAAGGAAGGGTCATTCACAAATAACAAATAGGATTCATATCCGGCCAGCGGAACCCCTATGAAATTCACAAGGTCATTACCGGCAAAAGCCATTGCAATGGAGAAGGTGCCAATCAGAACAATAATCCTGAGGATGTTAACTTTGAAAAATGAAATTAAGACCTGCGAAATGATGGCAAATCCAATAAAACATGATGATAACAATAAAAAGGTATTATCTGTTATCCACTGCACATTTTGTGGGGTCATAAAAGACGAACCACTGGCACCTTTTACCAAAATAAAATAAACAATGGACGTGATGGCAATACTACCCCATACTGCACCAAAATAAGGCAGGTTTCTCTCAAAATTAAAAGTAAACAATAGCCTGGATAAAAACTGTACGATAGCTCCTACAAAAAAAGAAAAAACCACCGATAATAAAATACCGGATATAATTGTAAGGGCCCGGGCCGAATTGATATAATTTCCTAATTCCTGAATACTCTCTGAGGAAACATAAATTTTGAAAAGTGAAACAGCCACTGCGGCGCCTAATAATTCAAATATAATGGAAACAGTTGTGGATGTGGGTAATCCAAAGGTATTGAAGGTATCAAGTAGTATGATATCTGTAATCATTACGGCCAGAAACAGGATCATTATCTCATTGAAATAAAACTGATCCGGAAAAAACACACCACTCCGGGCAACTTCCATCATTCCGCTGGAGAATGTAGTACCCACCAAAACACCCGCTCCGGCAATTGCCAATATTACTTTATAAGGCGCCACCTTCGCACCAATGGCCGAATTTAAAAAATTAACTGCGTCATTTCCAACGCCCACCACTAAATCGGAGATGGCTAATATAAAGAGAGCGATAACAAAAAACAGGTAAATGTTGTCCATCTATTTTAAAGTTTAAATTGCATGGCAAAAATAAAACTTTACAATGCCGGTTGACCTGATTCAATGTTAAGTTTAGGTTAAGGAAGGATTAAGTAATTGTGAAATTAAAAGTACACAAAACTTCTCATACAAAAGAAGAAAAAAATGCTTACAGTTTTACGACTTTGCCAGAGAACTTAGTCCCACCAGACAATTCAACCTGCATCAGATAAATGCCAGAGGGAAGCTTGTCAACCTCCAACACAAAGGATGCTTCTCCGGCAACCTTATAAAAGCTTTGTTCAAATGTCAATGTTCCTGTCAGAGCATAAAAGTAAACTTTTATTTGCCCGGGTGTATCATTATGTACTTGAAGTTTTAGCCTGTCTTTTACAGGGTTTTGAAAGGAGACGGACAAATTAAAGTCAGACAATACAGGATGGGTGGAAACCGGAGAAGATACCACCATATCCATCATCACCGGCAAATGGTCCGACATATTATAGAGGGCAGAAATTACTTCCTGTGGCTGGCTGTAATTGGGAGGACTTATCAAGGATTGATTGTATCTAATCCCGTCCTGACCGATGGTGGTATAACTATCTTCGACATATTGAAAACCATCCAGACCCTGCATGATTGAATTTGAAGCCAGGATAAAGTCGTATCGGTCATCCAGTCCCCCGGTAACAAAACAAGGGTGGCTTCCTGTACGCGGACTCTGGGTATGATAGGGCGCCATATCAGAATTGTGTCCCCATACCCCACTGACATCAATAGGGTCATAAAACCTGATATCAGGATTGGAGTGTGCAACCATTCGCTGGTAGGCCTGTTCAAAAGATGATTTCATGTTAAAATCACCCATAAAGAGGATATTGCCCGAATAATTATTATTGTGTAGATAAGCCATTACATTGTTGACCATGGTGGTGCGTAACTGCTGATCATAAGCACTCTGCCCGGCTTTAAGGTGTGCCACAATACAGGTAAGAAACGTTGTGTCGCCGGTTACAGCAAGGTCTTCTGATTTGTAATACAGGGTATAGAGATTTATGTCTCTCAGAGTGCTACTGGGAACAGTCTCATGGTACAAACCAAACTTTCTTGAATCATAATACAATGCATTGGCAAACCAGCTATTGGTAGAGTTGGTGTAGGTAGCATGTTCAAAATAATCAACACCATCAACATTAAGTGCATTGTCTCTTAAACGGGTTACATTGTGTGCTCCTCTCCCCATTTCGTTTACGGCAAAAATATCGGGCTGGAATTTTCCGAGGATAGTTCTAAGGTATTCGTCTTTGTCGTCAGCATTGTTATTTTCTTCTGTACAAAAGTCGGTGTAATACCCGTAAAACAAAAGGTTATACTGCATCACCCGGATGGTATCCTGTGCTGCAACATAAACAGTTGAAAAAAGAAAAAGAAACAAGGTAAACCGGAAGTAATAACCTCTCATCAAATATAGA
>SLPR01000520.1 GCA_007131895.1 Bacteroidales bacterium
TCCTTTATCATCTCACCCGCAACCACTTGCAACAGGTTACTGGCCGGATTGGGGAACACCTTCATCTCAACACCCTCGGGCAATTGAATGTTGGTGGCGCCCTGTTCGATCGTAAAGGTAACATCCACGATTTCCGAGACACCGGTGCTGAATGCCGTTTGCACGCCGGCGGTGTAGGTACCGGCTTCCAGCCCTGAGAACAGGTGCTCGGTGCCGTTGAGCCAGGAGACGAAGGGTGCTTCCATGTCATCAAGGAAAACGTGGAACTCAGGCTGCAACATTGAATGACGGATATTAACTTTGGGTTCGCCAACGAGCCTTTTGCTTGTTGCAATAAGTTCAAGTTCAGGAAGTTCTTCCACCTTTGGCGAAGCCGTTTCTTCAAACTCAAGAGTAGATATAATATACCCATGGCCACGGAGCAGCAAGTTGACCTGATAGCCAAACATCTCAATAGGCATCGCTGGAGCGGCATGGCTATGCATGCTGCCTATGGCAAATTGCCGTTCCGGAATAAATTGATATGGGTGAGTTTCCCCATTATCGGTTGCCAGCGACAGGAATCCGTCATAACCCAAACCAATAAAGAATCCATTGGGGGTCATAATGGGCTCGGGCAGCTCATAAGTGTTCCATTCGTCATCTGTGCTAGGCATCCGGTCGTTCCAGTAAAGCACCTGGTTCACATCCGGATAGCCATACTGATCCAGGCCGGTAATCCACAACTGTAGGGTATCGTGAGGGCCTAGATCATTGGTGAGGTACCAGCTGACCGAGTGCAGTTCAGCCAGGTAATGATAGGCCGATCCAAGAGTACGCAGCTCCTGCTGGTAATCGCCATGAAATCCCAGGCTACCTTCTGCCCTGCCATCATCGTACCTGAACTCAAAGATATCGTCGGGATCGTTCCAAACCATCAAAGCTTCCCCAGGTTCCTGGTCTTCCGTTTTGACGGAAATGTTATAGGGAGCGTAAACAGCATGCTGCATACCAATGTCTACCGAATTAGCCTGATCATTTACAGTGAACATGATTTCTTTCTCATAGTAACCTTTTAAATTGGCGAAAATGGTATAGGTACCTGCTTCAAGCTGTATGTCAACAGTCCCATCTGAAGTAGTGCTTACCACCCTTTCAGTGATCGGGCTATGGCCAAGCACTTTCAGGGAAACTCCTTCCAATGATACAGTTTCAGGTGAATCTTCCTTTACAACAATATTGACCGGAAACAATTGAGGGGCCACATCAATGATCACATCATCAATAAAAATGCCGCGCTGCCTGCGATAGAAGTCAGGCTTCATAACAACATAAAAAGATTCGCCTACCACAGGTATCCTGGCAGCATATTCCCAAAATACACCTGATTCAGGGTACAACCAAATTTTCTCCACCTCCGTAAAAGTTGAAACGTCTTCGCGATCAGTCATGGTTCCTATAACCATGTAATCGTGGCGATAGTTAGGTCTGGAAAAAAACCGCACCCAAACCTCATCCACATCCTGACCCGGTTCGATAAGGGGAGAAATCAGGTACATTTGAGCATCGCCATCGCTTTCGTTTCTAAACCTAATAACATTAGGCGACGAAGGATGATGTGAAGTCGCTACGAGGGTAACCACTGCTGCTTGAGGATCAGAAGAATGTACAATAGCCCTCCATCCCAAAGGTAACTCCGGGGCAACTACCTGATCAAAGTTTTCCAAATGCGGCAGTTGGACAATGTCGGGATGAACCGAAGTACCCGTAATCGGGATGGCCATTTCGCCAACACGCAGGGTAATTTGCTTTACTCCCGGAGTTGATGGTTCAAATATTAAGGATACTTCCACCTGACCAAAAGCTTCAAGGGTAACAGCAGCGGAAATATTTTCCAGTGTATAAGCATCAGCGCCAGGGCCTTCAAGGTAAATATCTTCGGGGTTAAGCGTTATAACGCCACCACCCCAGTTGCGAATCGAGAAAGCTTTGGTTTTAATATCGTAATTATTTTCCACGAGGCCAAAATCATAAATATCTGGCAATACAACCTGCATGGGGTCTTCCGGAATTTCCTCAATTACGATATCATCAATGTATAAATACTGCTGTGCATCACCCATACTTGCACGAAAAGCAATGATATTATCATTACTGGCATGACCTGCCAGTGAAACCATATAATGGTCATATTCGGGTGTTATGTAAACTGAACCCAGGGGAGTAAAAGCAGAAGAATTGGATATGTCAGTGATAGTACCAACTTCGATGGCATTATATGGTGAAATATTTGCAGCCACATTTGAATTCGCCTTGGCATAAAACCTTACCCGAAGGTTTTCCAAAGCGGGTGCAAGGGGTGGGGTAAACAAAAACAATCCTGCTTCAACATGACCTGAATTGCTAAATCTTACGTGATTGGGTTCGGAATAAGGCACCTGATCAAAGGGATCCGATTCATCGCAATAGGTCCTTACAGAAGCCCATGTGCTGGTTGATTCCACTAAGCTTGACCAACCATAAGGAAGGTCAGGAGGCAAGACCTGATCAAAATTTTCATAATGTGGGACCTGCGAAATACCGGGATCAGAAATGGTAGTAAATGACCATACCTGGGCATCAGTTGCCTCCTCTTCTCCCAGAAAAGGTACCACCTTCCAGAAATAAGTGGTTTCATAATCCAGGTCCGGAGAAGAAAAGCTGGTGGATGCTCCTTCGTAAACCATTGTTTGTGGCGGGTTGTTCTCATCAAGATAAAGCCTGTAGCCATCAGGTGCAATGCCGGGACCAGCCTGCCAGTTCATATAGACATCCAACAACTGATTTGTGGCGTCATTGGGTGGAGTTAAAAGGGTAACCGGCTCAAGATCCATTGCAGATGCAAGAAATCCAACTTTGTCAATATCCCAAGCCAGGTCCCAATCATCGTTACTGTTAAACTCAAAACGAACCCAGACATGGGGCTGATTGTTTGCAATGGCAGAGACATTATACTCGTAATAAGGTAAGCCCCAGTCAAACTTTGCGTCCATGATATTGCCTTCAAAAACAGTCACATCCTGCCAATTTTGCCCATCGGTGCTGATCTCAATCTTTCCATAATAAGAATCAAATTCCAATTCATGATACCAATCCTGGTTGACAAACAGACGGATATTCTCAAACCCTGTACAGTCAATCACAGGTGAAGTCATGGTAGACCAAACTGCAATATTTTCCTTTTCCCAAGGCGTTTCAATCACGGCCCTTACTCCGTTAAAATTCCAAACATGAGTAGATCCGCTGAGATCATCAACATCCCAGACAGGCAAAATGTCATCAATAATTTGAAAAGTTTCTTCCCAAACGGTAATTAATTCATAAGTTGAAAATTGCCAAACAGGAACATCAACAGCGTCACCTTCACTGTTATAAGGTATCACTTTCCAGAAAAATTCTTTCTCCCACTCCAGTCCTGCAGGTTGGTGAAAGCTAGTGCTTCCCTGATAAATCAAATTTGTGGGTGGGTTTTCTTCGCCAAAATATACGCGGTATCCATAAGCAGCCGGTCCCTCTTCCGCTGGATTCCATTCAAGGTAGATATGACTCAAATCATCTGACATTAAGTTTATTCCATTTGCGGGTGCATGCAATATTGCAGGATACGGAACCTGGGCAGCAGGAACCGGGAAGAGTTCCATTTTTTGAATTGCCCACTCCATGTCGTTGGAATCATTACCATTGAACTCAAAACGAATATAAACTTCGTTCTGACCATCGGCAATGGAAGAAATATCATATTCATGATAGGGAAGATTATGTGATGCATCGTCCCCATCATATTCAACCAGACCAGTATATTCTGAAACAGTCGTCCAGTTTGCACCATCAACACTAATCAATACCTTCGCCACATAAGAATCAAAACCCCCATAAAAACTGAGTTTGTGATTCACAGACAGGCTAACCCCGGAATAACCGGAGCAATCAATAGCTTCGGTAATGAGAGAAGCATGAGTGCGGGGCTCATCATCCTCTTCAAAATAATTAAACGTTTCAGCACGCATGCCACTGAAATACCATTCAACTCCCGAATTGCTGTGATCAATGTTTTGCCAACCGTCAGGGGTTTCAAACACATCGTTAAAGTTAATACTCCAAATCACAGGCGCATCGCTTAAAGGGGCTTCACTTTTGTTCGTCTGCCCGTGGACAGTAAAGCCCAACAGAAAGACGCAAATCAATGTAATAGTTCTTCTCATAGCGGTTTTTTGAATTATTTAAAAAATTTATTTACATAAGCGCAGTTTTGCATCTTGTATTGAGAAAGGCGCAAAACTGCCTTTTTTAATTGGTGTAAAAGTAAATGGATGGAAATGCCAATACAATCCGTAGAGGTATCGATTTTTGAAATACCGGGGTACGTTCTGATACGTATTTTTTTATCCCATCCTGATGGGAATGAAGAAAACTAAGTAGAGAAAAAACGGCAACATACCGCCCCACCTATTCATCAGCACTCCCGTTGCTTGTATTTGCGGCAGCATATTGCCTAAAAGAATCCCCATTTAAAATCTTACATCTCATGTTAGGAAAGCCATTACTTTCTCCAGACGGCGCCTTTGGCAGCCATAAAAAATAACAATACGTATTGATACGGAGTATAAGACCCATAAATGCGTATCTCATGCGATTGTTTGTTACAAACCCAGAAAATACATTTGCATCTTCAAACGTGTCCTTTCGAGAAATAACTTACAAAACAACAGCTCATGAAAAAACATTTACTTATTCTAATCTTTATTTTCGGCTTATTATACCAGCATGCAAGCGCCAGCGAGCAGAAAAACAACTTGAATCCCACCATTGAAAATGCCCCGGAAACTCCTGTCTGCCCAAATGCAGAAATTACCCTCACCACCCAGGAATATGATTCCTACCAATGGTACAAACGCACTCACTATTCAACATCTCAACCGGTATCAGGGGCTACCAGCAGGGAGTTTACCATGGTTTCAGATCCTGAACATGTTTATTATGTAAGGGTAAAAGTTACTTTAGATGGGCAGGAAGCCATGTCGTCCGAGGTACTCATTGATCAATACTGGTTCAGGCCAAAAATAGGTGGGTTTGGAGAAAATATTGATCAGGATATTTGGGGCAACATACATGTTTGCGAAGGAAATTTTGAACTGACCTTGTTTTCAGTTGACTCAGTACATTTTAATAACCATCAATGGTATCGCTCCGGTAATCCAATCGATGGGGCACTCATGACAACATTTAAGGTAAATGATTCCGGCTATTACTATTTTACGGTCTCTCCCCCGCAATGCCCTGATATGACTGTATATTCTTTTGGAGGCTTTGATGTGAGCGT
Source organism: Bacteroidales bacterium (assembly GCA_007131895.1). Taxonomy (GTDB): domain Bacteria; phylum Bacteroidota; class Bacteroidia; order Bacteroidales; family UBA7960; genus SKVR01. Next base: position 5,339 of record SLPR01000520.1, read on the forward strand.
GCACAATCCCGCCCCACCCATAATTACCCAGGAGGGAGACTCCTTGTTAGCAAACTGGAACGTTGGGCAGTGGTTTCTGGAGGAAGAACCAATCCCGGGAGCAACCCATTGGATTTACATTCCCCAGGCAGATGGCTATTACTCTTTCGAATATGTTCGTAACGGGTGCCCGGCACGCTCAGAACCATATCATTACTCAACAGAAACCAATATCAACGAGCCGTTGCTGCAGAATGTCAATATCTATCCTGTTCCTGCTTTCAACCTTTTGAATGTAAATGCAGGCGTTGAAATAAGCTCCTTCGAGATTTTTGATGCCTTTGGCCGCAAGGTTATGTACGGTCACATGCAAAACATGTCCATTGACATCAGCATCATTGCCGGAGGCTTTTACTACATCCACTTGCACAGCCCCGAAGGCTCAGCGGTGAAAAAGTTCATCAAGGCAAAATAAGGTTCATTTCTTTGTCATACTGAACACTGAAGTTTTGGATCATGCAAAAGGGCTGGAGTAATTCAGCCCTTTTTTATTTCGCCTGAGTGGATTGCTGCTTTAGCAGTATGCAAAAAATTGTAATTTTGACGCACATTCTAACCAAGCAATCACCACCCTATGTCGCAACAAGCTGAAGAAGGTGCGGTAATGACATTCTGGAGTATTTATTTCAACTTCACTCTTATCAATAAATCAGTTGTTGTGGTATACAAATACTTTTGATGGGTATCAAAAGCACAATTGGCGGTTGCTTTTCCGGTTAATATGGCAGCAAGGTGTTTTCCTTCGGGACTTATAATATGAACTCCGCCGGGACCTGTTGCAAATATGTTTCCGCTTTTGTGGATTTTTAATCCGTCGGGTAATCCCATGGTGTTTTCTGCAAGTGCCAGAA
>SLPR01000161.1 GCA_007131895.1 Bacteroidales bacterium
AAAACAATGTGACCATTTCCTCCGCGGAAACCATCAACAAAATTGAAATCACAGACATCACCGGAAAAATGGTTTACCATAGCATCACACAGGATACAGAAAACCTGGTTTCATTAGCAGGCTGGGAAAATGGAATTTATATTGTCAGGATCTTCACCTCAAACCAGGTGTTCCTTAAAAAGTTGCACGTGCAAAAATAAAGCACGCCCTTACCGGCATATTTTTAATGGCGGGGCCACTCCTGGTGACCCCGCCACTATTTTCAGCACTGTGGTCAGACGACTTCCAGCTCGTCCGACTACTAATCTTATGCATTAGCCCGGACGGGAACTTAGAGTCCCGACCGGGCAAGGGTTCTCGTCCGGTGGCGACCAGGGTTCGCCTCCGTGCTAAATGAAGTATTTTGTTTCACTTTCTTAACTTCCAGTGAGACAGAATTAACCAAAGCTTACATTACTGCAGCTTCATGCTCAACAAGCACAAGTTGTAACACAGCGCTCACTCCCTCACAAACACAACTCCCTGCCTGTCGGCGCGGGCAACAGACTGCATAAAGCGGAAAAATTCACCGTATTGCTCTGCATCAAACAACCCACCGAAAGTTTCCAGCCGCCGGGTATAAATCACGGCATTTCCCTCCACAGAAATACGGCTGCTGAAAACGGCAAAGTCAGATTCAAAATCATAATCGGCCTGGATAGATTCCGGAGTGTATCCCGTGGGAATTTCCACATAAAGGGTATCGGTGTAGAGGGTAGGATATTTTAATTCAAAAGGAGTTTGACGGTTGCGGATACGGGGTGCATTAAAGCCACCCGTGCTGAAGATAGTCAAAGGCATCATAAGCCTGGTATCGCTCACCGTTGCAATGGATCGAAGCTCAGCTTCCAGGGAAATCAAAGTGCGGGGGCTGTCAGTAACCTCATTTACAATGTAAAAGTCAGTAACGTTGTAATTGGGAAGTTTCACCTGCTGTAAAAGCCATTGTTTCTGTCTGTTGGAATCCCATCTCTCCAGGTGAGCATAGTCAGGAAAATGAACGCCCCCCATGGCAAAATTCACATGGGCTGTTCCATGGCCATTACCATCCACCTTAAGAGTTGCGCTGGATGCAATGACATTTTCATCCTGATGATAGGCCGGGGTTCTTGTCAGCTTCCCCCCTTCCTCCGTAATCAGTAAAACGGGTCGATCATCAGAAGAATCCCCCAAATGACCAAAGGGGGCAAAAGTTTCTGTACACTCCAGCCATACAGTATCATTCTCCAGCGGTACGCATAAAATCGCATGATTGAACTGACTTACCGGAAAATCCTCCTGCACATAACGATAACGTCCCACACCTGCATGTACCAGGGTATAATGCGAGGGGATGCCCACCGCCTTCAGCATGGCCATTGTGTAATTGGTCAATGCCTTGCAGTCGCCATAACCGGTGCGATCGGTGGTGGTGGCATCAAAGGGTTGAAAGCCTCCAATACCCAGTGCAATATTCACATAACGGGTGCGGGCCTGCATAAACTCATAGATGGCTTTGGTCTTTTCACGGTCATCCTCCATGTCTTTCACCATGTCTTGTAAAAAGGCAACCCTGTCGTGCGGAAGCTGATCCCGCCCTTTGTTCAACTGCCATATCCATTGGCCAAACTCCTGCCATGAATGGTTATTGCCCGCATAGCTGTCATATTCAAAACGGTCGGTGGAAAACAGAACTCCGGGAGCCACCTCTCTGAAACCGGGCGACAGATACTCCCTGGGCAAAGGCTTCAAATTATCAAACTGCCAGGTGAGCGTTTTGGTATTGCGTTGCCCCTGTTGTGGCTCTGTGTCATGATTGGCCAGGCGATAGAAGATTTCCATGTCTTCGGGGAATTCCACAGAAAGTTTTGCTTTTTCTACTCCACGATCATAACCCATATGAGGAAAAAATGACAAGGCGTGAAATAATCCTCGCGAAAAGGAGGTTTCATATACATATTTTACGGTATAGGGATAGGTAGAAATGCGGGGTTCGAAATACATTACCCGGTTGTCTTCATACAGGGAAAAACTCTGGAAATTGCTGGTGTCTTCGAGGTCACGCCTTCTGATTCTTCTTACCTGGTTGCCCCGGGCATCGTAAATTTCTCCTGAATGAAGCCTCACGCTGGAGTGCATATCATAAGGCATGACAAGGATATCGTGCCCTTTGCCATTCTCATTGAGGATTGTTACCACGATCTCACGCTTCAAAACAAAACTTCCTGGCCCCTCCACTACCACATGCATATTGTTAACCCGGTAAACCACATTGGCATCCTGAAGCAATGATTCGGGTATGGCTGATGCAGGATAATTCCCTGCCATGCTGCCGCCCTGGAAAAGGACTGTCAGCATTATCAACCAAAGACCGGGAGGAATCAACCCGGACAGAAAGATTTTTTTACATTTTCCCATAACTGAACAAATACTGCAGGATACCTCTGCTTAAAAGACACCGAAAAAAACCTATAACTTCTTCAATACGATGGCACGTGCCTCTTCTTCCACCACATTGGCGAAAAATTCACGCAACAAGGGATATTCTTCCGAAAGAAACAATGGCTTGCGTATATCCAGCACTACACTTACCACCACATTGCCCTCCATGTTTACCGTGGAAGAGAACAGATAGGAGGCAGACCGATCGGGCAACATAAATCTTTTGTTATCGGGCAGTTCATCCACTTCATACCCTTCAGGTACATCGATAATCACATAGAATGACCTTTTGAAGGGAAAAATAAAGTCCACCGGAAACTGTCTCTCTTCCAGCCGGAAGGGATTGCTACCATGCCTGTCGTTGAGCAGGGGGTGCAGGTAAATCACATCTTTGGGGGCGTTATCTGTTGCCGGAATCTCAAATTTATAGGTACTTTCCAGGGGTTCTGACCAATCCAGCAGGTTATCTACCTGGTAATCTATCAGTTCTGCCCCGGAAAAAGATGATTCCACATCGTCCATGTAAGCCTCATGATTAATGAACTTATTCAAATTTTGCTGATGTCTCAGCCTGTGGTAGTTGGTTTTATTTTTTTTCATTTCTGCACGCATGGAACCATCCGGGTTTACCGTTAGATGGGTCCGGGTATTGGTGTAGTTGTCCTGGAAGGGAATTAACTCCACCCATCCACTCCTCCTCTCTGAAATGATTCGTCCCTGTCCGTTGAGACACCGTTCGGGAAGCAAAAACCACGGAGTATTTTTATCAGTGGCATCCAGCAGGTAAATTTTGTCGTCGACCCTTACGGAAGCTATCACATAATTGAACTTATCGAGCATGATCTGGGCGGGGTTGATCATACCATGGCTGCGGGTACTCAATATCACTGGGTCAGCATCCAGACCAAGCTCAGTGAGCAACAAAACCAGCAACAGGTTGATATCGGCCACATTGCCCTCTCCGGCAGACCAGGCCCTTCGCAGGTTGCGGCTCTGGGCGTACACACCTGCCCTGTCGTTCCAGTGCATGTGCTTCTGCACCAGCTGGTGTGCAGCAATGGCACGTTGCAAGGGTTCGGGATGGCTCTGGGACAGCGCCTCTGCCTCATCCCGCAAAAATCCGGAACGATTCAGCAGCCGTCCAAAAGACTCAGAACGAAGAAGGGTTTGGCTCACCTTTTCCCAGTTGCTGCTGAAATCCCTCCCCCTGCCATAGGGCCAGTAAAAAGAGAGCAGCTCATGCTCTATCCTCGATACATAATTGATGGCTGCGTTCATATGGGGCTCAGTGGTGAAAGCCGGAACGTTTTCCATACGGTAAATTACAATATTCTCCTGATACTCTACCTTACTGCTGTGCCTGGTCTTCCTGCCCATAACCCCTGTCTCCTCCCAGGTTGCAGTAAAATTTTGCCCCCTTTGGTCTCTATGGATGTTATTTAAAGGCAAAAAACCCTGCATCAGCGGTTTATAAGTATAGTATTCGGGTGTATAAAACCTTACTTCACTAAACCTTGCGGGATACTGTCTCTGGAACGACCACTCCGGCAACGTAAAAAGGAAAGGAGAAACGATGGTGTATTCTATCTCGAAAACAGTTCCCTCGCGCACATCAGGAAGGGTAAAATTGATGCGGGTAAGATTGTCACTTATCTCTTCCTGAAAAACATCTCCCCTGCTGAAACGGGTACGCTGCACACGATTGCCTTCGTGATTATACACCCGTGCACGCAATTGAGTAAGACGCTCCCTGTCGGAACCGGAAGAATGGATGGGAAGCCTGAAATCAGCCAGACCCGATGCATCCATGTGAAAGATTTTCACCCTCAGATGCCGTTTGAAATGAGACTGAAAACCATGTTCGTTATGGTACCTGAATTCTACTACCCCATAATCCCCCAAAATGACGGCCTTGGCTGAACTGTCGGCCTCCCAGTGGGTCATTTTCAAATCTTCCGTATCTATGCGGCCATAACGCATGGGTGCACGCTGCCCCAAAACAGATTGTGCAAAAACCGTCATAAGGATGATCCATCCTGTGTAAAGTGCAATCCTGATTCGCATAACAAAAGTGTTTTTGGTGTAAATAAATCCCCTCTTCACCTCACAAACCGAATAGAAAGGCCTGCCCTCCGACATATATTCGGGGCTAAAATAAGCAAATATTTGTTAATTGATGGTGGTTGATGGAATTTTTTTTGTCATTTTTAACTATAGACAAAACCCATGAGTTGCAGGGTCAGGATTGAACCCGAGTTAACATTTTGTAACCAACAAAGTATTATGAATAACAAAGGTAACAGGCAACAATATTTCATATAATAAGTTCGATTTAAAACACAGGGTAAGTTAAATTATATTTATATTTGATGATTAATAAGAGACTGTCATGGTTAAGTAAGGGTAGATTTACAATGTTAAACAACCTGCTTTTGTGCTTAAAGCCTGAATAAAACCGGCGGCATTACATTCCCGCTTTTGGCGCTGATGCACCCATTTTTGACAATTCTCATATTCAACTATACCAGGATAAAAAACCAGTTAAGGAATTCAATCTTACTATCAAAACAAATCAAATTGAATTAATAAAAATTTGAACAGATGAAACCTCCATGATTAAGCATTAAACACACACGAGCATGATCATAAAGGAGGTTCCATCTGACCACTTTAATAAAATTTTGAACAGATGAAAAAACGAAATAATTTTTTTCAGAATCTTTTGCTGTGTGGCATAATGTTAATCTGTGGCACCAATTTATCATCAGGCCAGGAAAAGTTAAACATTACAGCAGGGATAGGTACGCCTGAATTACTGAATGTGGGCTTACGGCTTCAGCACAACCAGACACAATTTGGCCTGTCAATCGGGTCGTTGCCTTTAGACGATGAAAGTATAATTTCTTTTTCAGGTGATGTGTATTACCATTTTGCAGGATCATCAATTTTATCAGAAAGAAAACCCTGGTATGCAAGAACCGGCCTGACTTATTTGCGACACGAAACAAATACTTTTATTGATAAATACGTCTATTTGAATATACGAATGGGCAGAGATTTCCATATTTCGGAAAAATTTGGGGTAAACATGGATGTGGGTATTTCTTTTGAGTTGTATAATGACAGAACCCAAATAGAGCCCTCAAACGGATGGAGATTTGATTTTCCTGTACTCCCCTCTCTGGGAATCGCATTTTTTTATCGGATTTGAGATAAAAACAAAAGCCCGTCAACGGAAAAGTTGACAGGCTAAGTTCAATTAGTAGCGGGGACAGGATTATTCGGCCCTAAAGGCCTCATGAGCTCGTCGCTGAAAAAGCTCCTCGGTTCGAACCTGGCGACTTCGGTGGGGTACAAAAAAACAAAAGCCCGTCAACGGAAAAGTTGACAGGCTAAGTTCACTTAGTAGCGGGGACAGGATTCGAACCTGCGACCTTCGGGTTATGAGCCCGACGAGCTACCACTGCTCCACCCCGCAATATATCTTGAAAGCTGTTTGCTTTGTATTTCTTAAGAACTTTTGCAGATTCGGAAATTTTCTTCCCTCATTTGCAGGTGCAAAGATACGCATTTTTTCCACGCAGACAAACTATGCCCTCTTTTTTTAAATAAAAGTTGTACTTTTGTAGTCACTTCGGGGGGTATCCCCTTATTTATCAGCATTTTTCAATGCAAAAAAATAATTTTCAATTATGCACAAAGCCGGCTTCGTAAACATTTTAGGCAAACCCAACGTGGGCAAATCCACCCTGATGAA
>SLPR01000571.1 GCA_007131895.1 Bacteroidales bacterium
TCCGAAAATACCTGAAACCAATATTTTCAGGGTTCCCCTGCGTAAACTGCTGGCTCATCAGTCTGGTATAGCCCCTACCCTTCCTATCATACCCTATCTGTTTTATGCTGAAAGCTATCAGCGTTTGCTGGAAAAAGACGACAGACTGCAACTCATGGCAATAAACAAAGATGAGTCCTATGATGATATATGGGATGTTCAGCAGGGTGTTATTTTGCAAAACCAGGAAGAAATCGGGAGAGTGGATGAAATTAAACCTGTCTTTACTTTTGACAGGAAAACAGCTTTTGAGCATTTTTACTCCAGAGAGAGAATCCCCGGGGAGGCAGAAACAGCCATTACGGAAAACATGTACCTGAGAAGGCAATTTGCTGACTCGCTTTACCAGGCTTTAAAGCGGGTAAAGGTAACAGAAGAAACCCAAACGCAATATACCTGCCTGAACATGATTTTACTACAATTGACAATGGACAGTATTACCGGCATTCCTGCGGATACGTATCTGAAAAATGAATTTTTCAAACCCCTGGGTATGAAAAACACGACCTACAATCCTTTGCAATATTTTCCCCAAAACAGGATCATCCCCACCGAGGAAGATATATTCTGGAGGGCAGAACTGATTCATGGCACAGTACACGATCCCTCAGCAGCCATGCTTGGAGGAGTAGCAGGCAATGCCGGACTCTTCTCCACTGCTTCTGATTTGGGTATCCTGGGGCAAATGCTCCTCAACGGAGGAAACTACAACAACAGGCAATACCTGCAGGAAGAGACCATCGAATATTTCACTCAAAGACAACCTGATAACCACCGGGGGCTTGGTTTTGACAAACCCTCGCAAAAGGGCATCCATGCTGCCGATATACATCCTTCATCCTTTGGCCATCTGGGCTTTACCGGTGGGGCCATGTGGGTGGACCCGGAAAATGAAATCGTTTTCGTTTTTCTCTCCAACAGGGTATACCCCAGTGCGTCCAACAATTTGTTATCTACACTGAAAGTGAGACAAAAGGTTCATCAGGTGGTATATGATGCCATAACAGACCAGAATTCAACCTTGGTGCCATAAACAAAAATCACAGTTGATTCGTTGACTTCGCATACAACAAAAATAATCTCTCATGCGAAAAGCAATCCTCTTTACCGTCATCTTCAGCCTTCTGCTCTTATCAGCAGAGGCACAATCTCACCAGGACTTTTTCACCCAATCGCTCAACATCAATCAATCGGGTATGTACTTTCTTGGAGGATGGGCCCTGGCCAATATGGCCACCGGCACCTTCGGATGGATACGCTACGATGGGGTGCAAAAATACTTCCATCAGATGAACGCAGCCTGGAACCTGGTAAATGCCGGGATTGCCACCTATGCCCTGTTGGATATGGCCGGAACAGACTTCAGCCTGCTATCCGACAGTGAAATGATGCGCAAACACATCCGATCAGAAAACATCTACCTTATCAACGCCGGGCTGGACATTCTATACATGGCCGGGGGTGCCTGGATGATACATGCCGCCGGAAATAACGAAAAGCGACATGACCTTCTCAAAGGTTACGGACAGGCAGTCATTTTACAGGGTGCCTTTCTATTCCTGTTCGACCTCACCAAATTCGCCATCCAGTGCAACCACCGGATGAATTTTACCGGAACTACCACCAGCCTCGGGCTGACAGGAAATGGGCTTACGCTGAGCATTGGGCTTTAAACAGCACCATTTAGTCGGGGCATGAACTGTAGTCATACCCTGGCTCTTTGCACCATGCTTGTGAAGGTGTAACTCCTGGTCATCCCCTCACCAAAAAAAGGCATATAAGAACGTTTTCAAAACGCTCTTATATGCCGTAAAATACTTCAGGTTTTAGATAAGACCAGAATAATATCTCAATCTTACTCCCGAATCGCTCTCTGAAACAAGCTATCACACAACTTCAGCCTCAACCTCAACCTCAGCATCAGCCTCTACCTCAGCCTCTACCTCAGCCTCAATCTACTCTATCTCCACTTCAATCCATCTGCTTCTGTCGGGATCAGCAGGCGTAATCCAGGGTTTTGGCGGATTTTCTTCCAGCTGCTGCAGCAATACTTCTACTGCTTTTTCCAGGGATGGGTCTTGTCCGCGGGCCACCAGGTGAGGCTCATCATATACTTCGATATCAGGATAAACTCCGACACCTTCGATGATCCATTCCCCTTCCTGGTTGTAAATACCAAAGCGGGGCACTCCGATATAGCCACCGTCAGAGAGACGGGCATTACCGGTCATACCCACCAGGCCACCCCAGGTGCGGGTACCGATGATGGTTCCCAGATTATTCTTGCGGAAGAAATACGGGAATGCATCTCCGCCGGAAGCTGCATACTGGTTGATAAGCATGGCTTTGGGGCCATCGTGCGCCACTGCGGGCGTGCGCATGGGATCGAGTCCATGACGATGCCAGTAAGCATAGGTTTCACGGGTAAGCATCTCTGTAAGTCTGTCAGGAATAAAACCACCTCCATTGAAACGCTCATCAATAATTAAAGCATCTTTATCATGGTAGGCATACATTGCCCTGTGCAGCTCACGGTTACCATCATGTGCAGTATTGGGCACATGCATGTAGCCGATGCGTCCGCCGGAAAGTTCATCAACCATGGCACGACGGGTTTCGACCCAGTCAAGATATTTCAATTCAATTTCACTGGCAATGGGGTGCATAGTAAAGGTACGTGCATTGCGGCCATCGGCACGCTCGCTAACGGTAATACGGGTAGCCACATCCACGCGGTTTTCCAGAAATTTGTAAGGATTGTCTGCAGTGGTTACATTATTGCCTTCAATGGCAATAAGGAAATCTCCTTCGCGAATGTCCATGCCCTGCATTGTGAGTGGCGAACGGCGGCTGCTGTTCCAGTTTTCTCCCTCGTAAATTTTACTGATGATGAAACGGTTGCTCCCATCATCGGCTGTAAGGTCGGCACCCAGCAATCCGTTATCAACGCGATCTACCCTTTCAAAATCACCGTAATCTACATAGGCGTGTCCGGTGTTGGTTTCAGCAATCATTTCGCCAAACATATAATCCAGATCGAAACGATGGTTTACATAAGGTAGCATCTGCGAATAGCGGTCATAGAAACCATCCCAGTCCACATTGTGCAGGTTGCCCACATAGAAGAAGTCTCGGTAAATGCGCCATCCATCGCGGAAGATTTGCTCCCATTCTTTTTTAGGCTCAATGCGCATCTCCAGTTTATCAAGGTTGAGTTTTCCATCTCCCGCACTTTGTCCGGGCCGCAAATCTGCCACTCCATAATCACCACGGTGCGAATAGAGAAATTTCTTACCATCCGCAGAAACCATACCGGTGCGAATGCCACTCATGATAACCTCATTCTTTTCTTCTTTGTATTTGTAGAGGTTCATTCCTGCATCATTGAAATACACCAGTCCATCCTCTACAGCCTGCAAGCCCCAGTAACTTCCCGAGGAAAGGGGAAAAGCGACAATGCGGCGATCTGCATTTACAAAATCAACTTCGATCCTTTCTTTCTTGTCTGCATTGTCATCATTACCATTTGCGTTTTCCACAGTTTCTTTGGGTTCGAAAAGCCTGGGAGAATCATGGGTAAGATGAATGGCATAAATACGGGTAGCGTTGTTGTATAGATAGTTAAATTCAAAAGAAGAAAACGCCAGGTTGAAATCCCTGTTGGAAGTAAAAAAGATATAATGGCCGCACTTCGAAAAGACGGGATTGCCATCAGAAAAAGTGTGGTCAGTCAGGCGGTTTCGTTCTCCTGATTCTATGTTATACAACCATATGGAGCTCTGATCGTTGCTGTTGCTGTTGGTATAGGCAATCCAGCGCGAATCGGGCGAGAAGGTGTAGGTTCTCAGTTCAAAGGCACGGGGTTCATCCACCACGCGGATATTACCGGTATTTACATCCAGCAGTTGCAACTTCATGCTTCTGTCGAAGAATACCATATAACGGCTGTCGGGAGACCAATCGGCTTGATATTTCCAGCCTTGCGAACCCGAAGTAATGCGAAGGGGAGTAGCATCTTCCTTGTTTTCCATCAGGTACACTTCATATTCGTCGCTACCGTCGGCATACCAGGAAATCCACTTTCCATCGGGCGACCAGGTGGGATATACTGCCCTTACGCCCTGTGTATTGGTAAGGTTACGAATAGTTCCTTCTCCGGCGGGCACAGAAAAGATATCGCCGCGTGCATCAAACAAAACACGATTGCCCGAAGGTGAAATAGCCATACTGTGAATGTTTTCTTTTACATTTTTAAAGTAAGGCAGAGTACTCTGATTGTCATAGCGGATGTTTACCACAACTCTTTCTTCGCGCCCGGTTTCCAGGTTGAGTTTGTAAAGGTGACCACCCACCTCGTAGACCAATTGCCCGTTATTACCGGCAGGCCACATCACATCAAAATTGTCATGGAAAGTCATCTGGGTAGTTTCCCGGGTATTAACATCAAAGCTGTAGATGTTGAGCCAGAGATCGCGGTCCGATGCAAAATAAATCTTATCGCCATACCAGGTAGGGATATGATCGGTACCCACCCAGTCGGTTATCATTTCAGAGGTATTGTTTTCCAGATCGTAGATATGCACATTGGAAGCCCTTCCGCCTTTGTAGCGCTTCCAGGTGCGGAATTCGCGATCAATATGCACGAAAGCCAGCTTGCTGTCATCGGGTGATAAGTCAGCGAAACCACCATAAGGTACAGGCAGTTCTTCCTCCAGACCACCGTCAATGCTGGCAAGGTAATATCTTCCCATACGATCACCATATTCGGTTCTGTTGCCCCGGAAGAGGACTTTCTTGCTGTCCGAAGTCCATCCCAGCACAACATAATCAAAACCACCACGCTGCGGCATGGGTCCTACATCGTTGTACCAGGTTAGCTGCTTAGGGGTGCCGCCTTCAGCAGGCATTACAAATACCTGGCGGCTACCGGTGTATTCGGCAGAAAAAGCAATCCATTTGCCGTCGGGTGAAATTTTTGGAAACAACTCAAGACCTTTGTGGGAAGTAAGCCTTTTGGCATCTCCTCCATTGGCATTCACCGTCCAGATATCTCCGGCGTAGACGAATGCAATCAAATCTCCGTTGATATCAGGGAAACGCATCAAACGTGCATCTTCATGAGCTGATACCATCAACGGCAAAACCATACACAAAAGCATGGCCTTCAATGTAAATATCAATTTTCGCATAACAATACTTGATTTAAGGGATTTAGGTGAAATTTAAACCAGGCTTTCCCTGCTATGAAACCATAACAAACCTGTAGTTGGGCTCAAAAATACGAAAATCAACCCATAGAGGCATCCATAAATGGTTTTTTTGAAAAGATTAACGTTGAACACCATGAACCCAATCAATGACTTCCAGCAATTGATTAAAAGTTTTTGTCATGAATACTACCGCAAAAAGGAACAAAACTCTGTATAGAGGTTGAAAGAGAAAAGGGATTGAAAAATCATCAGGGCTGATCTCCGTTTTCAAACTGAAACATGTTGCGGCGTTCCTGCCTGTCGGGTATCCCGAAATTAAATCGGATACTCACACCAAAGCGTTGATTATCAACATACCTATCGCCCGAAGTACGGATACTTCCCTGATTGAGTTCAAACTCTGTTACCATAGTGCGCAGCACATCCCTGGCACTGAGGCTAATAGTGAGTTTCTTGTTGAGAAAAGTACGGTTTAACCCAAGGTTGAGCATTCCAAAAGTATTCAGTTCATAAAAGTTCATTTGTCCCCGGGTCATGAGAAAACCGCTCATGGTAAACCGCGTTTCGCTGTCGATCCTGAGCATGTGAAAGGTAAACAACCGCCAGCTTCCACGCGAGAAAGAAAAGGGTTGTCCTTCATAAAAGCCATCATATTCATTGTGGTTGTATTGCGCACCGACAGCAAAAAAATACCGTCCCCCGGGAGGGATTCCTGCAATGGCGCGAAAATAGGTTTCCCTGCTTTTTCCCAGGTTATCAAAAGTGCGTACAGCAATATTTTCATTCCTTTCGTCAGCATAGACCACTGAAGAAAAAATATCACGGGTATAATTGCGTCCCACAGCAAATATGGGCATGTCATCCAGGCTGATATTCAGTTCTACATTGTCGGCAAACTGGGGTTTAAGCTCAGGGTTTCCCACTTCGTACAAAAACTGATCTATAAAACTGACATAAGGGTTAAGA
>SLPR01000333.1 GCA_007131895.1 Bacteroidales bacterium
GGCATAGAATATAACAGCATCATTTTCAGGATAAAACATTGCAGCAACTATCTGGCTGTAACTTGTTGATCCATCAAAATCCGTCTGTTTTAACTGATAATAATTAATACCGTTCAAAGGATCCTGGTCTGTATAGGAATACGACAGCAGAAGGTTGCTGTTTCCGCCTCCCTGCTTTGCTCCGATAGATGTAAAGTCAACACCATTGCGCGAACGAAACAGGGTGAAAAAGTCATTGTTAATCTCTGAGGCCGTTTGCCAGTCGAGCTTGATGCCGTCTTCTACCGGCAGGGCCGTGAATGAAAGTAATTCAACAGGAAGCGGCGACCCATCACCACTAAAGTAAAATTCATTGGACAAACCCATTATCTGTAAAACCACATTCCGCCATGTATCAAACAGAAAAGCAACAGACTGGCCTGTAAAAGGCTCAAGATCGATTATTCCGGAAGATGTAGAAAAGAAAAATGCATTGGATAAACCGGAAAAAGCGATTGCTATGTTTTTCAGGGTATTGAAATTGAAAGGCTCTGAGGTTCCCTGAAAGCTCAAAAGCCATTCACCCGAAGATGTGCCAAAACCAAAGCTATTGGAATATCCCGTAAAGAGGTTTTCTATCCCCCTGTCAGTATTGAATGCAAACGCATTGGATTGACCGGAAAAAGCAAGTACAGGCTGCTCTCCGGAAGTTTCCATGGGAAAGGGATTGGACAGAGCTGAAAACTCCCTTGCTATTCCGCTGCGGGTATCAAAATCAAACTCTCCTGATAATCCGTCAATTACATACATTATGTCGTCCCTGAGGTAAATCGTGAAAGGGTCGGAATCGCCTTGTATTTGTGTTTTTATGCCCCTGAGATTATCCAAAACAAACGCGGTTGACAGCCCTGATATAGGATTTTGTATATCACGGAAAGTGTTTACAGTAAACTTTTGAGAATACCCCTCAAATGAACCGTGTTCATTTCGTGTATCAAACGCAAACCTGGGAGAATAAGCAGAAAAGTTATCAGCAACAACAACCTTACTGAAAAACAAAAGAACCAGCAGGAGTATGAATCCGGCTGCCCGCCCTGCAACTGAGCTACACCTTAACCTTGTGGTTTTATCGATAAAGCTTTGCGAGTATGTAGAATTGCTTAAAACCAAATCTTGAAATTAATTAATGTGACAATAATAACCACTTAAATAATATTTTCAACACCTCATCCCACTTTATCGCCGTTATAAATATACAAACATTTGTTTGAAACACAAACCTAAAAATGCTGTAATTATAAATTTTTACAGGTATCCGGTTAAAACTATTTTTAATTGCGTGATTCCTGGCTACACTTTCATGACGGGTTTCGCAAACGGGGTTTGCTGAAAAACTATCATGCAAGGAATCACCCTCTTGCAAGCCTCTCTGAAATTATATACAGCAAAAATCAGGTAAACAGCTCATGCCAGCCAACTATAAACAAAAAAAGTCGTAGTATCCATCATTAAGGTATCCCTCTAAACTATTCTGCAAAACCCTTGTTAATTAAAAAAAAGAATTTATGGCGAAATACTCCGTTTTCTGGTTTCGGCGCGATTTGCGCCTGGAAGATAACAAAGGGCTATATTATGCCCTGACAGAGGGAAAGAACATCATTCCTCTGTTTATTTTCGATACAGACATCACCGACAGCTTGCCTGAAAATGATGCCCGGGTTGACTTTATATATCATAATATCAGCATAATGGAGGAAGACCTGAAGAAGAAAGGGAAACATCTGATGGTGCAGAAGGGAAAACCAGCAGAAATTTTTCAAAAGCTGCTGAATGATTATGCTATTCTATCAGTTTACACCAACAAGGATCATGAGCCATACGGAATAAAGCGTGACAACGAAATTGCCGGAATACTCAAAGAGAAAGGCGTTGAGTTTAAAAGCTATCTTGACCATCTGCTCTTCGATAAAGACGAGGTGCTTAAAAGTGATGATACTCCATATAATGTATTTACACCCTATGGGAAAAAATGCAGCGAAAAATTAACCTCCGAACATTTAAAACATTACCAATCAGAAGAGCATCTAAACGCTTTTGCTAAACTGGAAAATACAAAACTTCCCCGGCTAAAAGATCTTGGATTTACATCTCCCGGCATTGATTTTCCGGGTAAAAACGTTGAAGACACCTTGATGGAACAATATCATAAGACCCGGGATTATCCGGCCAGAAAAGGAACCTCAAAGTTGGGAGTGCACTTGAGATTTGGCACGGTAAGTTTGAGATCCCTTGCCAGGAAAGCCAGGAAAATGAATGATACATTTCTCAACGAACTTTTCTGGAGAGAGTTTTATGCCATGATATTATGGCATTACCCTAAAGTAGTAAATGACTCTTTCAAGCCAAAGTATGACAACATACCCTGGCGCAACGATAAAGATGAATTCGAAAAATGGAAAGAGGGAAAAACAGGATTTCCCATTGTTGATGCAGGAATGAGAGAGCTGTCCTCAACAGGATATATGCACAATCGGGTAAGGATGATAACAGCAAGCTTTCTTACCAAACACCTGTTGATCGACTGGCGATGGGGTGAAGCATGGTTTGCAGAAAAACTGCTGGACTATGAACTTTCAAGCAATAATGGTGGATGGCAATGGAGTGCCGGAAGCGGATGTGATGCAGCCCCTTATTTCAGGATATTTAATCCTTCGGAGCAACAAAAAAAGTTTGATCCCAAAGCGGAATATATCAACAATTGGCTTCCTGAATACAATACTGACAAATACACACAACCCATAGTGGATCACAAATTTGCCAGAGAAAGATGCCTTTCGACTTTTAAAAAAGCCCTCAACGCTTAGCTACTTGATCAATTGACAGGATTTGACAAGCCCTCAGAAAACCAGTCATCGTCCTCATCCTCAAACCAGTCATCGTCGTCATAAAGGTCATCCAGGGGTATGTCCACCAGCCATTGCCCCTCAGCCTTCACCAGACTCACCTCAGCAATTTCGCCATACTCAAGATAGCTGCAAAGGGCTGTAGTACCGCTGAAAGTGCACTCAAAATCATGCAGTGAGTACTTTTCTATTTGATCATCTTCAGGCAGATAAAAGCCAACAGAAGCAAGGGCTTCCATCATTTCCAGCAACTGAACGGTAGATGGTGTTCCATACTTTGCAGCTTCAGTATACTCGCCAGCGGCAAAATGGTTGGCAAATTTCATCATTACCTTTTCAGGAGTTTCTTCTTGCTTACAGGCAGTAAACAAAAGAGACACAACCCATGTAACCAGCAATATTTTTAGTACTTTCATTTTGAATACATTTTAGTTAATTCATTAAAATGATGGAAATTGCACGAAGAATATTTTATTCATACTATTTTTTTTAGGTATTCATAAGCCTGCAATGCCCGGTTTGTCTTCTTTCTTCACGAAATTCCCATGCAAGTTTTTGAGCGTATGATTGTATCAGAGCCTGATATTTTCGTTTGCCAAATTGTATTTGCAAATGGTATTCAATCTCCAAACTCAAATATCAACATTTATTTTGAATTATGCGCTTTTTTCCGAAGCTGAAACTTCTTTCGTTATATCAATGGTAATCTCAACCACCTTTTCAATTTGACCGTTTTCATCCAGCTGTGCTTTGGTAACTCCTTTGATAAAAAAATCATTTCCATCTTTGTGCTTTCTTTTGAGCATCCCATTAACAGCCTGCCCTCTTCTCAGTAGTTCCCAGAATTTCCGATAGTTTGCCGACTGCTCCCAGTTAGTTTTATCAAACAAAATACTATGATGCTTGCCTGACAGCTCCGAATCAGTGTATCCGCAGATTTTCTCAAAATTATGATTTACTTTAAGAATCGCTCCCTCTTTGTCATACTCCATCACACAAAATAAGGATTCGGAGGTTTCAACAATAGAATGAAGTTCTTTGTCTTTGCGCGACATCTCTTCCTGGGTAGCATGCATTTCTTCCATATTTTGCCTCATTTCCTCTTCTTGTGCACGCATTTCTTCAGCCTGCTGTTGCGATTGCTCCAAAAGGTAGGCAGTCCGGATATTGATTTTTACCGCTGATAATGTGCTCGCAATATTCTCTGCTACTTTTTCGATGAACTCTACATGATAGGGCTCAAATTTTTTAAAGGAAGCAAGCTCGATTACCCCATAAACCTGCTCATTGAGTAATAATGGAACGATTAAGAGGCTGTTTGGGTTTTCATCACCCAACCCCGAAGTTATCTTTACATAATCCTGCGGAATGTCGGTCATGAGAATAGGTTTTTTCTCCAGAAAACAAGCACCTGTTAACCCCTCACCGATATTAATTCTCCGGGTGATATACTTTTTCCTGTCATAGGCATAACATGCCGTCATTTCAAGAAAAGGTTCATTTTTGTTCTCATCATTGAATACGAACAAACCTCCCTGGTTGGCATCCAGGTACTTGACAAGATTTTTTATAACGCTGAAACTGAGATCTTCCAGGTTATCGTTGTTAAACCTGAGGATATCTGCAAATCGGGCCATTCCATTGGTTGTCCAATTTCTGATGGCATCTTCTGCCTTGCGCTTTTCCTCTTCTTCTTTTGCTTTTTCAAGGCTTTCACGCATATTTAGAAGTGCAGTACCCAAAACATCATTCTCTCCAAGTTTATGGAATGATGCACTTAATTCGCCCCTGCCAATCTTCTCTGCAAAACCTGCCGTTGCTTTTAATCCAGATAGTAATTTATTCAAACTGAGAGCCATTTGAGCGTTTTCGTCCTTACCTTCTACCTTTAGCTCTTCAACTTTATTAATGTCACCGGTTGCAATTGTACTGATTACGGCGGTGGTTTTTTCCATGGGTCTGGTTACGTTGTTGGCAATTAAAAATGTAGCCCATGTAAGTACGAGTAACCCCAACACCGCAACTATCAGGGAACGGTAAAATATGTGGTTGGCCTCGGCAGTGATAAAACTTCGCGGTAAAACTACAGCAAAAGACCATGGGGTATTGGTATCACCTATATGTATTGGAGCATAAGTTATCAATGCTTCTTCTTCCAGATTTTCACTAAATGCAAAATGAGAAATGAACTCACCCTGCCCAATGGATTTATCCAAACCAAAATTGTGAAAATAGGTTTCTCTTATTTCAGAAATATTTTCTCCCAGAAAATGCGGGTTGGGGTGTCCCACGTAAGTACCATCATTGGAAAGCAGATACGTGTAACCCACATCAAAAGGTTTGATGGATAGAACAAGCTCCTGGAAACGATCGAGAATAATATCAGTTCCTGCAAGACCGGCAAAATGACCATTGATAATAATAGGGATACATGGACTCACTTCCAGCATCTGATCTTGAACATTGCCGGAATAGCTGTACCAATAAGGATTGGTAATGGTTTCTGCCTTGTGACTTTTTATTTGAGCGTAAAGTCCCCCTTCATCATCTCCATCAAGGTTTAATGTATCCCTTTGAAAAATCAGCTGTCCGTTTTGCCTTACCCAGGTATACCTCACCCGTCCGTAGGGCAGATAGTAATCAGGCAATAAAGTGTTTAACTCCAGGCTAACCCAGGTAGAATAAAATCCGGGGTTGCGATCAAGGAACTCATACAAAACAGGTGAAACAATATCCTCGGTCATTTCAAGGGGATAATCAGGAAAGTTTTGCAGGGCCCATCCTATTCCCCGCGAAAGGTTGAAATCTTTGTTGAGCTCATTGGTCACATGATTTGCGTATTCACGGGCTTGCATATTTGCCATTTCTCCTGCATCCCTGTGAGCTTTTTCACTCATTCTTAGAGTGATGTACCCAAATGAGAGAATGTAGATAATTGATGTTATTGACATTATGAGCAACAACATTTTTTGTCGTATCCGCAAATTTCTGAAAGAAACCATCACAATGGATTTGTTAACATTAGTTTTGATTTGTAATCAGGCAGTTTTCCCTGACCCGGGTATATTGCCTTTTACTGCTTCTTTTAAACAATAAGGTTTGTAATAACTTACTTTTCGATTCACTAAAACAACACCAAATATTATTTGTCTTACATGCAATAATTTTAGAGCAAACAATATATTTAACAGACAGGCTTTAAATTAAAAAACCGGAAGATTCCGGTTTTTTTAGTTTATTCTTTTATCTTCTGAATCACAAACAAGATTTTCAGGGGTGCTCCATATTTATTAAGAATATGTTTGAATGCTCCTTTCACAGGTA
>SLPR01000072.1 GCA_007131895.1 Bacteroidales bacterium
ACGGCAAATCGTTTATTCCCCTGCTGATGGGTTTTGGCTGCAATGTACCTGCTATTATGGCAACCAGGACACTGGCCAACCGCAATGATCGCCTGCTGACCATGATTATTAATCCTTTTATCTCCTGCAGTGCGCGGCTGCCGGTTTATGTGCTTTTTATTACTGCCTTCTTTCCCAATTACCAAGGCACAATGTTGTTTATGATTTACGCTATTGGAATTTTCATGGCAATCCTTGCTGCAATTACTTTTAAGAAGACTTTGTTTAAAGGAGAGGAGGTTCCCTTTGTAATGGAATTGCCCCCTTACAGAGTGCCAACAATGAAAGCCATTGTAATTCACATGTGGAGTAAAGCGGTTCACTACCTGAAAAAAATAAGTGGTATAATACTGGTAGCTTCCATCATTATTTGGGTGCTCGGCTATTTCCCCCATGGCATTGAATACGAAAAACAAGCAGAACAGCAAAGGGAGCTAATCAGTGCCCGATACGATGCAGAATTGACAAAAGCTGTTGACGAAGGCAGGCCTGCAGAGCAATTGCTGGAAGAAAAAGAAAGAGAAATTGAAACCATGGAAGTCAACCTTATCCAGAAACGGCAGGAAAACAGCCTTATTGGCCAGCTGGGTAGATTTATAGAACCAGCCATGGCCCCATTGGGTTTTGACTGGAAAATGAGCATTAGCCTCTTATCAGGGCTTGCTGCCAAGGAAATTGTTGTAAGTACACTGGGCGTTCTCTACCAGGCCGAGGAGAATGTACAAGCTCACAGCACTTCACTAACAGAAAAGCTTCAATCTCAAACCCATACCCATGGCAAGCGACAAGGAGAAAAGGTTTTTACACCGCTTGTGGCTCTTTCATTTATGCTGTTCGTTTTGTTGTATTTCCCCTGTATTGGGGTACTGGCTGCCATTATTAAAGAATCGGGGCACTGGAAGTGGGGTGTATTTACTGTTTTTTATACTACCGGTGTTGCGTGGCTTGTGGCATTTATAGTTTTTCAGACCGGATCCTTACTGGGATTTTAAAACGCTGTTTTGTCTTATGATACAATGGACTATCACCATCATAATCATTGCTGCTGCAATCACATACGCGGGATATCGTGTTTACAAACATTTCAGCAAACCACCACGAAAGGATGAGGATTGCGAGTCATGCTCGTCAGATTGCTCAAACTGTCCGCTGATGGAACCAACCGACGAATTTCATGACCCTGCTAATAACACCCGTGACAAATCACATCCCTAAAAAACAACCCTGAATTTCATTTCAATACCAGGTCTATCTCCAGCAGATTTGTTTCATAACAAGTGTATTCGCACATGGTGTAGCTTGAAACCTTTAACTTACCCCCATCAACCGCAACTATTGATTTGATATCTTTTTTGTAGGTTGTAGTAAAGGAGTATTTTTTATCTGTTGACATAATTACCGTATATCGTGGTTGTCTTACCACCTTTTCCCACACAAGATTTCCATCTTCAAAATCCCCCTCAAAGGCCAATATAGTTACCTCGGGATTTTCGTTATTAATGGTTACCTGAATTCTCACTTCGCCCGTGACAGGCCTGTAAGTATTGCATGCCTTATAATCATCTTCGGTGCAATCTTCATACTTACTCTTGCAACCCAGGAAAATGAACAGAAAAACAAGCAGGAAAATTTTTTGATTAATTGCAAAGTGCATATTCTGTGTAATTAATGTATCAAAAGGAAAATAATCTTCAACTGACAAAACATAGTAAAAGCAACAAAGAGTTTCTTCTCAACTCCGTCTATCAATTTAATATCGGCTCATATTGGGTATCAGGTCTCTTCAGAAATGAGAAGCGATACTCTATACCTACCCTGATGCGGTGAACGGAAACATCATTTTGCTTAGTGTTATAAAAACCATAACCTGTGAATAATGAGATTTTTTTGTGGTGAAAAAAGATATCTGCAACAGGAATGACCTGAAAGCCGGCAGGTGCCTCCAGAGATGTGCCCCGATAAGAAGCAACCGACCATGCACCTTCAATACCTGGCCTTAATCCAGCTTTTAGTCCTCCTGGCTTGCCACCAACCAGCAGTTCCCTGTAAACTCCAAGGGTAAGCAAACTCCTGCTTTCGTGAAACTGAAAGAAACTGTTATTCTGGCGGGGCACCCACAACTTTACAGCGCGCAGCCTTGCCAGATAATTGAGGCGAAATAGCACCTTAAAACGTGATTCAAACAGACTTACTCCTGCATGATACATCAGGTCATCACCATTGAAATCTAATCCCTGATATACCCCCAGTTCCGAAAAATAAAGCCCACTGGGTTGAATCCCCAGTTCAACAAGTCTTTTCTGCAATCTTACATCCCGGTTTTTATATGCGTATGCCAATGGAGTAGATTTTTTATGGGTCATTGATGGTTCACTGAAATCGTATTGCAAAATTAATTCAGTAATTTGGGTATCCTCCAGGGAACTTGCCAGGCTTAAGGGAGTAAAACCTTTTTCGTTTGCTACCGAAAGTGAGGCCCCGCTTTCTATGAGATACCAAACAGTTTCCACTTGCCTTCCATAAATGGCACTCATCAGAGGGGTATTTTCATCCTGATCTGTGCTTTCCAGGTCAGCACCCCAATCCAGCAAAAGTCCTGCAACCTCATTGTGCCCATACCATGCTGCCAGGTGCAGAGCTGATGTTCCATCAGCAGCCTGGTGATCAACCCGGGCACCCTTGAAAGCCAGAAAGTCAACATTGAAGAAATTTCCAAAGGCTGCTGCATGCATAAGAGCTGTAGTACCATCATTGGCGACATGATGAATGTTCGCACCTTTCACATAGAGTTTTTCCACCATTTCAACTTCGTATGATTGAGCCGCAAGAATCAGTGCAGTATGTCCATCATCATTGGCGCTGTTTATCAGCCTGAAACCGGAAAGGTGTGCAATAATAAACTCTTCCCTTCCCGCCATTAATGCATGCATAAGGACACTATTGCCGGAGTAGTCAATGGAATTAAGACTGGCTCTGTTTTCAATCAGGTAAGTAATAACATCATCATTATCGCCATACAAACTGTACATGAGAGCAGTAAGACCCAGATAATCCCTTGCATTAACACTGGCACCGCTGTCAGCATATAACATTACTTTTTCAAGGCTTCCTTCATAAACCGCCATCAATAGCTCCATATCCAGACGTTCCTGTTTGCCGCCATCGGCAGCCTGACTTTGATATTGACAAAATATTGTAACAAGCAGAAACAAAATTAAGCTCACAGATAAGGTCGGATTTTTCATTGTAAGTAACTGTCTCATTTCCCTTTAAGGGCAAAAATCAAATAATTAAATTAATTTTATAAAAAAGGCGGCTTAAAATTAGTAAAATTGCAGGAGTAATTTATTAAATACACTATTTTTGGAACCCAAACAAATACTTGCTAAATATTGGGGATATGATGCTTTCCGGCCTTTACAGGAAGAAATCATAGATTCCGTACTCCAGGGGCACGACACACTGGCCTTGCTTCCTACCGGAGGCGGCAAATCACTTTGCTTTCAGGTACCGGCACTGGCAAGAGAAGGTATTTGTATTGTGGTTTCTCCCTTAATTGCCCTGATGAAAGACCAGGTGGCCAACCTGGTAAAAAGAAATATTAAAGCGGTGGCTATTTTCTCCGGGCTCAGTGCTTCTGAAATAGATGTAGCCATTGACAATTGTATTTATGGTAACGTGAAATTCCTGTACTTATCGCCTGAGCGGCTTACTACCGATATCATTCGCCTGCGGATCCCCAAAATGAAGGTAAACCTGCTGGCCATCGACGAAGCACATTGTATTTCGCAATGGGGTTATGATTTCAGACCACCCTACCTGAAAATAGCCGAAATACGTGAATTACTACCTGATACTCCCGTAATGGCTCTTACAGCAACTGCCACCCGGGAGGTAATGACAGATATCTGCAACAGGCTGGAATTTAAAAAGGAGAAGGTTTTCATAAAAAGTTTTGAAAGGAAAAACCTTACCTATGCGGTGTTAAAAGAAGAGAATAAGCTGGAAAGGCTGCTGAAAATCTGCAGTAAGTTAGCAGGAACGGGGATTGTTTACGTTAGAAACCGCAGAAAAACGAAAGAGATAGCTCAATATCTGCAAAACAACCGCATTAAAGCAGATTTTTACCATGCAGGACTGGACCCGGCAACACGCGACAAAAAGCAACTTAACTGGACACGCGAAACCTGCAGGGTAATTGTTTCAACCAATGCCTTTGGAATGGGCATAGACAAACCCAATGTAAGATTTGTGGTTCATATGGATTTGCCCGACTCTCCCGAGGCATACTTTCAGGAAGCAGGAAGAGCCGGAAGAGACGAAAAGAAAGCATATGCAGTATTGCTGTACAATAATTCTGACATTATTGATTTAGACAAGTTTTTCGAAAACTCATACCCTCCTCTTGATTTTATAAAAAAAGTGTACAATGCTCTGGGCAATTATTATCAAATCGCCACAGGCAGTGGAAAGGACAAACGTTACAATTTTGTCCTCACAGATTTTTGCTCCCATTATAACCTGGAGCGCATAACAACCTTTAACGCCCTGAAAATACTGGAGAAAGAGGGTTACATTTTGTTATCCGAGGCGATGGCCAATCCCTCGAAACTATTGGTAATGCTCAATAAGGAAGAACTTTACCGGTTTATGGTGGGCAACCCATCCTATGACAGCTTACTAAAAACTATACTACGCTCCTACACAGGTTTATTTACGGAGTTTACACGAATTGATGAGAAAGAAATTGCCTCGAGGTTTAATACCGGAGAGGAAGAAGTTGTAAATAAACTGAAAAAACTTCATCAATTACGCGTACTGCACTATGAACCTCAAAACGCAAAACCCAGGGTTACTTTTGTCAGTGGCAGGCAGGATGCATCCGGCATAAGTCTTTCTCCTGAAAATTATTCTGAAAGAAAAAGTTTTGCAGGACAAAGGGTCAGGGCAATGAAGCATTATGTAACGGCAGAAAACAAATGCCGAAGCAGCATTCTTCTTGAATATTTTGGAGAAAAGGATACCGAAAGATGCGGTAAGTGTGATATTTGTCTTGAACGCAACAAACTTGACTTAAGCAAACTGGAATTTGACCAGGTTGTTGAACTCATAAAGCCCGTTTTGACAAAAAAGGAAATGAGCATTAAAGCCTTGGTTGACAGTCTGAAAACCAATATCCCTGAAAAAAGAATCATCAAGGTGATACAGTGGCTGATTGACAATAACAAAATACGCCTAAACCCTGAAGATGAAACCTTAAAGTGGCCAGAAGCATAAACTGGAAAGCA
The DNA here is from genome assembly GCA_007131895.1 of Bacteroidales bacterium. Classification (GTDB taxonomy): domain Bacteria; phylum Bacteroidota; class Bacteroidia; order Bacteroidales; family UBA7960; genus SKVR01. The sequence goes on from SLPR01000072.1 coordinate 5,328, forward strand.
AAATCTTATATAACAAAACAAAGCATAAAAAGAAATATATTTATTGATTGTGGATTAATTTCACGCTTTAAGGAATAATTCCTACTTTTGATCTGCAATCTAAACTCCTTTTTAAGCGCAATGGAAAAAAACGACACGATTTCAATACTCTATGTCGAAGACCAGGATGACGTAAGGCTTTTTTTGTCCAAAATACTTTCCCGTCACTATTCAAATATTATTTTAGCTGAAAATGGTAAAGTCGGCCTTGAGTTATACTTCAAACACATGCCAGACATAGTGATAACAGACATAAAGATGCCTGTTATGGATGGCCTTTCCATGAGCAGCAGAATCAAAGAATCAAACCCCAAAGCCCAAATTATTCTCACCACTGCCCATAGCGATATGGAGTATTTCATACAAAGCATCGACATCGGCATCAACCAGTACATTCTTAAACCCATTGACAGAGAAAAGCTATACGCAGCCATTGACATTTGTAAAGAGCAGGTGTTGCTCGGACAGGGAATAGAAAAACAAAACAAAAAGCTTAAAGAAAACAATGAGAAGCTAACCCGCCAGGAGCGAGAGCTAAGAGAAAACCTCCAAAAATCCATTGCACTTAAGGAGATTATCAGTAAAAGCGAAGAAAATTTCAGGAAAGTTGCTGAAAACATTCTGGACGCATTCTGGCTAAGTGACAGCCAAAAGGTTCTGTTTGTTAATAAAGCTTTCGAAACGATTTCAGGACTGCCCCCATCCGTTATATATGACAACCCCGGTGCTTACAAAGAATATATTCATGAAGAGGATAAATCTCAATTTCTTCTACTCCTGAAGGAACATGAAGCCAATCACAAAGGAAGCATGGGCACAGAGTTCAGAATAAAAACTC
>SLPR01000355.1 GCA_007131895.1 Bacteroidales bacterium
AATCATGGAAAAAATCGAAGAAGGTCCTCTTACCGGTTCTTATGCACGTGATATCGTTGTGAATGTTTATGACGGTAAAATGCACCCGGTTGACTCCAACGAAATTTCTTTCAAGCTTGCCGGTAGAAACGCTTTCCGCGAAGCATTTAAAAACGCTGGACCCAAAATTCTTGAACCGATTTATGACGTTGAAGTTATGGTGCCCGAAGACAAAATGGGTGATGTAATGACCGACCTCCAGGGACGCCGCGCCATCATTATGGGTATGGACTCCGAAGGAAACTATCAGATCATCAAAGCCAAAGTTCCGCTGGCAGAAATGAACAAGTTCTCTACTACTTTGAGCTCACTCACCAGTGGCCGCGGTATGTATGGTATGAAATATGCCGAATACCAGCAGGTACCCTCTGATGTGCAGGACAAACTGCTCAAAGCATACGAAGCAGAGCAGGAAGAAGAGGATTAGTCTTTCTGTATTCTCAAACAATAGAAGCCTCGCTGATGCTAAGTCAGCGAGGCTTTTTGTATTTGCAGCATTAGTGGTGGGGTGATCAACAAATGTTTGTGAGCAGAAAAAGTCAGGGTATGACTACAGTTCATGCCCTGACTAAAGTTGTATGGTGCTCGTCCGGTGCTCGTCCGGTGGCGACTTCCAGCTCGCCTCCCCACTAAAGAGTGGTGCATTTCATTAGCCCGGACGAGAACCTGGAGTCCCGACCGGGCATAAATTTGTAATTCCACCTGAAACAGAAATCCTAATGAGACACCTGACCCAAGACATTGAAAACCCAGGTTCGATACTTTAATCTTTTGCCCCCCTCATATGCTTTTTTTTTATAATTTTGCGCCTTTGATTGTAGAACCTGCCTGAAATGATTTTCAAGGGTTTAAATAGTAATTAGCAAAACAGAATTTCATCAAATGGAAAGAAAGTATCCTGAATATAAAAGACTCAACTTATCGCAGATTGGTAAAGATGTGCTACAAGACTGGGAGGCCGGAAAGGTTTTTGAAAAAACCCTCGAAATACGCCAGGGACACAAACCATGGGTTTTCTATGAAGGCCCTCCTTCAGCCAACGGTCTGCCGGGTATTCACCATGTAATGGCCCGTGCCATCAAGGATATTTTCTGCAGATACCGCACCCAGAAAGGATACCTGGTAAACAGGAAAGCCGGATGGGATACCCACGGATTGCCCGTTGAAATAGGTGTTGAAAAACTCCTGGGCATCACCAAAGAGGACATCGGAACAAAAATTTCTATTGCAGAATACAACCAGGCTTGTCGCAAGGATGTAATGAAATTCAAGGATACATGGGACGATCTTACCCGTATAATGGGATACTGGGTTGATCTCAGCGATCCCTACATCACATTCGATAACAAATACATTGAAACGGTATGGTATCTTTTAAGCAAGTTGCATGAAAAAGGGCTGCTATACAAAGGATATTCAATACAACCCTATTCACCTGCAGCCGGAACCGGCCTTAGCACACACGAACTTAATCAGCCGGGTTGCTACCGCATGGTAAAGGACAATTCTGTAACCGCACAGTTTAAAGTTGTCCGCAACGAGGTTTCTCAGTTTTTGTTTGCTGACGGCGAAGAAGATGTCCATTTTCTGGCATGGACCACTACCCCCTGGACGCTACCCAGCAATACCGGTCTGGCCGTGGGTAAAAACATTGATTATGTAAAAATAAGCACCTTCAATCCCTATACTTCTAAGCCTGTTGCTGTTGTTATTGCCAAAGAATTGATGCATAAATTTTTTGACCCCGGCAATGCGGGGTTGGTAATGGAAGATTATAACGAAGGGGATAAAAAAATCCCTTATCAGGTCGTGAAAGAATACAAAGGAAAACAATTGGAGAGTATTCGCTATGAACAACTTCTTCCTTCCATACTTCCCGAAGAAGGGGACCCATTCAGGGTAGTCCTGGGTGACTTTGTAACGACCGAAGACGGAACCGGTATCGTGCATATCGCACCCAGCTTTGGTGCAGATGACTTTAAAGTAGGCAAACAATACAACCTGGGTGCCCTTACCATGGTAAACAAACAAGGGAAGTTTATTGATGAAATGCCCGACTTTGGCGGAAGGTATGTTAAGAACGAATATGATCCGGAAGCTGACCTCAAAAACGATCGCCCCGTTGATGTAGACATTATCATCAAGCTGAAAACAGAAAACAAAGCGTTCAAAGCTGAGAAATACGAACACTCTTATCCCCATTGCTGGAGAACAGATAAACCCATTCTCTATTATCCGCTTGATTCATGGTTTGTTAAAACCACAGCCCTGAAAGACAGGATGATTGAGCTCAACAAAACCATACAGTGGAAACCTGAATCCACCGGTACCGGTCGTTTTGGAAACTGGCTCGAAAACCTGCAGGACTGGAATCTCAGTCGCTCGCGGTATTGGGGCGTACCCCTGCCGGTATGGGCTTCCGAAGACAGAGAAGAAATTATCTGCATTGGTTCCCTTGAGCAGCTCAGAGAAGAGTGCGAGAAGTCCGTCAAGGCCGGTTTCATGAAAACCAATCCGCTGGCAGACTTTAAACCCGGTGATATGTCATCAGACAACTACGCTGTTTTTGATATGCACAGGCCCCGTGTGGATGAAATAATTCTTGTATCGCCATCAGGCCGTAAAATGCTTCGCGAAACAGACCTTATCGATGTATGGTTTGACTCCGGCTCAATGCCCTATGCTCAGTACCACTATCCTTTTGAAAATAAGGAGCAGTTTGAACAAAATTTCCCGGCAGATTTTATCGCCGAGGGGGTTGACCAGACACGCGGCTGGTTCTTTACCCTGCATGCCATAGCGACCATGCTTTTCGATTCGGTGTCATTCAAAACAGTGGTATCCAATGGTCTTGTTCTTGACAAGAAAGGCAATAAAATGTCAAAACGCCTGGGTAATGCAGCAGATCCCTTTGAAACCATTGAAAAATACGGGCCCGATGCAACCCGCTGGTATATGATTACCAATGCACAGCCCTGGGACAACCTTAAGTTTGATCTGGAAGGGATTGCAGAAGTACAGCGGAAGTTTTTCGGCACTTTGCACAACACCTATGCTTTCTTTGCTTTGTATGCCAATATTGATGGCTTTACTTACCAGGAAGCTGAAATACCTCTTGAGAAACGTCCCGAAATTGACGGCTGGATCCTCTCAGAGCTTAACACCCTCATCAAAAAAACAGATGAGTGTTATAATGATTTTGAGCCAACCCGTGCCGGAAGACTCATCCAGGAATTTGTAGATGAACACCTGAGTAACTGGTATGTGCGCTTGTGTCGTCGCAGATTCTGGAAAGGGGATTACACGGAAGATAAAATTTCTGCTTATCAGACTCTTTACCGTTGTCTTGAGGTGGTAAGTCAGTTGTCTGCACCCATAGCACCCTTTTTCAGTGATCGGTTGTTTACCGACCTGAATAAAGTCAGCCAGCGATCAGAGCATGGTTCTGTTCACCTTACAGATTTCCCTTCTTATGACTCAAAATTTATTGACAGAGATCTGGAGGAAAGGATGCAACTTGCCCAGAAAATTTCATCCCTTGTGCTGGGACTTCGTAAAAAGGTAAACATAAGGGTTCGTCAGCCCCTGCAAAAGATAATGGTTCCCGTTCTCGACAAAAAGTTTCGTGCCCAGCTCGAAGGTGTTGAAAATCTGATCCTTTCAGAGGTGAATGTAAAAGAACTGGAGTATCTCACTGAAACAGCAGGTGTATTGGTGAAAAAGATAAAGCCCAACTTTAAAACCCTTGGACCCAAATATGGCAAACTAATGAAACAGATAGCTGCCATAGTAAACGGTTTTACCCAGGAGGATATAGCAATAATTGAAGATGAAGGCAGTTATACTATTGAGGTGGCAGGAGAGTCTGTTGTGCTGGGTGCCGAAGATGTGGAAATCACATCAGAAGATATACCGGGCTGGCTGGTTGCGGCCGATGGCAAGGTTACTGTTGCGCTTGATATTACCATAAGCTCCGGGTTGAGGCAAGAAGGAATTGCTCGTGAGCTTATCAACAGGATCCAAAACCTGAGAAAAGAAAATGATCTTGAGGTTACTGATAAAATTGAACTCTGGGTGCAAAAACATGATCAAATATCTGATGCAATAGTCAACAATAATGACTATATTTGCTCTGAAACGTTGGCTGTAAAACTGCATTATGCTGATGTTTTGGAGGAGGAAACGAAAACCCAGGTTGACATCGAAGACGAAGTAAAAACCTTTGTTTACATCCGAAAGGCAAGCAATTAAACGATAAAACACAATTGATATGGAAACCAAAAAAGAAAAAACGAGATATTCAGATGAGGAACTGCAGGAGTTCAAAGGGATCATCATGAAAAAGCTTGAAGAAGCCAGGTCAGGTCTGAAAATTCTTACAGAGGCATACACTACTCAGAATGCCAATGACACCAACGATACGTCTCCTTCCTTCAAAATACTTGAGGAGGGTTCCCAGGTGTTGTCAAAAGAGGAAAACAGTCAGCTTGCTGCACGCCAGCAAAAGTTTATTCGTGATTTGGAGAATGCCCTGATTCGCATTGAAAACAAGTCTTACGGTATCTGCAGAGCTACAGGAAAACTTATTTCCAAAGAACGGCTCAGAAGTGTACCCCATGCAACCCTTAGCATTGAAGCTAAGCTAAATCAGAATTCGAAAAAGTAGATGGCTGTTTTAAGGCTTAAAAAAGAACACATTCCCTGGATTGTTGTGTTTCTGGTTCTGCTAATTGACCAAACATCCAAAATCATTGTAAAAACATCAATGACACTTGGGCAGGGAATACCCGTTTTTGGCGATTGGTTTTACATATACTTCATAGAAAATGAAGGTATGGCTTTTGGGATGCAGTTTTACGGAGATTACGGAAAGCTTATCCTGAGTATTTTCCGAATTGTGGCGGTGGGTTTTATAGGTTGGTACATTGCTAAACTTATCAAACAAAATGCCCATACATGGCTTATTATCTGTATTTCAATGATCATGGCCGGAGCCCTGGGCAATATCTTAGACAGTGCCTTTTATGGGATTCTCTTTTCGGAGAGTTCTTTTGTGCAAACGGCCGAGTTTTTACCCGAAGAAGGGGGGTATGCTCCCTTTCTGTATGGCAGGGTGGTAGATATGCTTTATTTTCCTGTTCTCAAAGGCTCATTTCCTCAATGGTTTCCATTTTGGTCAGGTCAGGAGTTTATTTTCTTCAGACCTGTCTTTAATGTTGCCGACGCTTCCATTACCCTTGGAGTAATTACCTTGCTGGTCTTTCAAAAAAAGTTTTTTGCCCACGAAAACAGAACTGAAGAAAAAGAGGAAATTTAACTTTTTTTCAACCTTCAGAATGTTTTTGGGTGTTCCGGCATTCGATAAAAGTAAAAGTAATACAGTCCATACAATCAGTTATGAGTGGATTTCTGTTCGAACAGATCATATTTGGCCCCATAAAAAGCCGAAGGTTAGGCATTTCTTTGGGTGTAAATCTTCTTCCAACAGTGCGCAAACACTGCACTTTTAACTGTATATATTGTGAATGTGGGTGGACCCAAACCCATGAGATTGAAAAGGGTTTTCCGGTTGCAACACAAATTAAAGAGGCTCTGGAAGAGAAGCTTGCCGCCATGAAGAAGAAAGATTCCTTGCTGGATTCCATTACTTTTGCCGGTAATGGTGAGCCTACTATCCATCCTGAGTTTCCACAGATTGTTGATTTTACCATTGAGCTGAGAGACAAGTATTATCCTGATGCCATGGTATCAGTGTTAACCAATGCCAGCAAAGCCTCAGATCCTTCCATCGCCATGGCGCTCCTTAAAACAGACCAACCCATACTGAAGCTTGATGCTGGCAGGGATGAAACTTTCCAATCTATCAATAATCCTGGAATTGATGTTTCTCTTGCACAGATTTTATCCTCTCTTGAAGCCTTCAAAGGCAAAGCGATTATTCAGACTCTTTTTGTAAAGGGTTTACACAAAGGCCGTGTTATTGATAATTCTACAGATGAAGAAGTAAATGCATGGTTGGAACACCTTAAAAAAATCGAACCCCGCCTGGTAATGATATACCCCATTGCCCGAAGTACTCCGGAAGAAACCCTCGAAAAAGTGCCTTTTGAAAGACTCATGGAAATAGCCCGAAAAGTAGAGGCTTTGGGTTTTGA
>SLPR01000495.1 GCA_007131895.1 Bacteroidales bacterium
AAAGGTTGTGGCGGTTTACCCAGCTGTCGCCAAAGCGCATAAAACCACGGATGGCGGTGGGTGCCGTATACAGGATGTTGATACCGTATTTCTCAATCATCTGCCACCAGCGGTTGGGATAGGGGTGAAAGGGTGCTCCTTCGTACATAAATATAGTGCCGCCATTGAGCAGCGGACCATAAACAATATAGCTGTGCCCGGTAATCCAGCCCGGGTCGGCAGTGCACCAGATGCGGTCTTCCTCCTGCAAATCCAGATAATAACGGGTGGTAACGTAGGTTCCTACCATATAACCCCCATGGGTGTGCAGTATCGCTTTGGGTTTGCCTGTGGTACCGGAAGTGTAAAGTATAAACAACGGGTCTTCCGAATCCATGATTTCCAGCTGACAGGTATTGTTGGCCACAGGAAACTGCACCAGCTCATGATACCACATGTCGCGGCCGGGCTGCATGAAAATTTCTTCCCGGGTTCTTTTTACAACGATTACATGCTCCACTGTGCCTGCCCGCTGCAAAGCTTCGTCTGCAATTTGTTTCAGCGGAACGATTTTCCCCCGCTGGTAAGCCCCGTCGGCCACCACCAAAACCCTCGACTGGCTGTCTTCTAATCTTTCAGTAAGGGATTCCACCGAAAAGCCGCCGTATACTACCGAATGAACGGCTCCTATGCGGGCGCAGGCAAGCATGGCAGTCACAATTTCAGGTATGCGCCCCATGTAAATGGTAACACGATCCCCCTTCTTTACTCCCATGCTTTTCAATACATTGGCAAACCTGCAGGTCTCCTGGTGCAGCCGGAAGTAAGACATGGTTTCGGTTTTGCCGTCTTCACTTTCCCATATCAGGGCAAGTTTGTTGCGCCGGAAGGTTTTCAAATGGCGGTCAAGGCAATTGTAGGAAATGTTGGTCTCTCCGCCTGTAAACCATTTGTAGAATGGTTTTGAGCTGTCATCCAGTACTTTATCCCAGGGTTTGAACCAGTGCAGTTCTCTGGCAAACTCTTCCCAGAAGCCTGTATAGTCCTCTTCGGCCTTCCGGTCCCATTCTTTTCTGTCTTTTACCAGCGATTTGTTTAAAGTCCATTCGGTGGGGTGAAAAACTTCCCCGCTTAGCGTCTTTTGGGTCATGGCTTTTCTCTTTTATTGATTGCTTGTTTAAATATAACAACAAATGGAATAAAAAGGAACTTCCAATGGTGTTTTTTATTAACAAGTTTGATCTGGTGACGGTTCTGTAAATCTTTATATCGCGGTTGAAGACTTAGGGAGATTGTTAAAACTGCATGGCAGTCAATGTTTTTCATACCTGTCTAGCCGTAACTCTTCACCCACCAATGTAATTTTAATAAATAATAGGACATATTTAGTCGATTTATTTTGTGGTTTTCGCAAATAGTTTTTACTTTTAGGCAACGAAATGCCAAAATTAATTTTAAAATAAAAAAGCTATGACCAAACTGAAAACAACCTATATGGGGTTAGAACTGAAAAATCCTTTAATCTTAGGAGCCTGTAACCTTACCCTTGACCTTGTTACGGCAAAAAAAATTGAAGCTGCCGGAATCGGGGCCATTGTCTTCAAATCTCTTTTTGAGGAGCAAATCAACCTTGAAAGCCTGCAGATGGAAGATGATATGAGTGAGTATGCAGAGCGAAATGCTGAAATGGTTAGCTTGTTTCCACATCTTGAGCATGCAGGACCAACAGAACACCTGGACAAGCTTGCCAGTCTGAAGAAAGCACTTAACATACCGGTTATCGGCAGTCTGAACTGTGTTAACCATTCCACATGGGTTGAGTATGCACAGCAGATGGAACAGACAGGAATTGATGCACTGGAATTGAACTTCTATGCCAACCCAAAGGATAAAAACCAGAGTGCTGAGGACATTGAAAAAGAACAACTGGAAATCCTTAAAGAAGTTAAGGCCAAAGTAAAGATACCGGTAAGCGTAAAACTAAGTTTCTTTTATACCAACCCTCTTCAGATTGTCAACCAGATGGATAAAGCCGGGGTGGAAGGATTTGTTTTGTTTAACCGTCTGTTTCAACCGGATATAGATATTGAGAAGCAAGATCTTTACAGCCCTTTTAATTTATCGCAACTGGGAGATTACAAATTACCCCTTCGCTATGCAGGCTTGCTGTACAAACAGGTCAAAGGTGATATTTGTGCCAATACCGGTGTGTTTACGGGAGAGGATGTAGTCAGAATGCTGCTTGCCGGAGCTCAGGCCGTTCAGGTTGTTAGTACGGTATATAAAAATAAAATACCCCAGATTACTGCCATGCTTGGAGACCTTGAAAAATGGATGGATAAAAACAAGTTTGCCTCTATTGATGATTTCAGGGGCAAAGTTGCGAAAGTCAATACCAAAGACCCATTTGCTTACCGCAGGGCACAATATGTTGATTTGCTGATGAAGCCTGTTGACGTTATGAAAAAGTATCCGCAGGTGTAGCCTTGCACTTTGCATTTAATGTGAATAACCAATACCAAAAATTAAGCGGTCATCTGGAAACCCAGATGACCGCTTTTTTAATTTTCTGCAGTTTCTATTTGATTGTTAGTCAATTTGCACATCATAGGGCATCCTCATCAAAATGCCTGAGTTTTCTGTTGCTTGCTGCATCCTTTGATAGATGGGATAAGCGTTGCCCAGTCTTGCTTTCATAAATCTTGCCTCTACAGAACCAAAACCTTCCATAATCTGTTCAAACAAGGGTTTGTGTTCAGGATATTCAACTATCCTGTATTTCTCTATTCCTGCAAGCTCAGCTGCCTGCTCAATGGAGTAATTCAAGCCACCGAAGTCATCTATCAAACCAATTCTTTTGGCGTCAACACCGCTCCATACACGACCCTGAGCAATACTGTCAACAGCTGCTACCGGCAGTCCTCTTCCTTCAGCCACATGATGGATGAAAGTTTCATACACACGGTTAATTTGCTCCTGGATGATTTGTTTTTCTGTTCTGTTAAGCGGGCGGCTTACAGAACCCAAATCTGCCAGTTCGTTGGTCTTAACATTGTCAAAAGTGATTCCCAGTTTGTCATTAAACATCTCTTTCATGTTGGGTACTATGCCAAACACTCCGATGGAGCCGGTTATCGTATTGGGATTGGCTATGATTTTGCTGGCATAGCATGCCACATAATAGCCACCGCTGGCAGCCAGATCGCCCATGCTTACCACCACGGGTTTTTCATCCACAGCAAGCATAACTTCCCTGAGCATAATTTCAGAAGCCAGGGCACTGCCTCCGGGAGAGTTTACCCTGAAAACAATGGCTTTTACCGTAGTTTCTTTTCTGGCAGTGCGAAGGGCTTTGGCTATGCGGTCAGCACCCATGGACAGGTCATTTTGCGACTCCATTACAATATTGCCGTAGCCGTATATTACGGCAATTTTATCTCTTTTTCCTATGGGCAACATACTGTCAGGCAGGGGTGCTTTTTTGTACTGAGCGTAGTTTACAAGGTTTACTTCCTTGTTGTCTTCCAGTTCTAACCTTGCTTTCAGGTTGTCCATAATTTCATCCCGGAAAGCAATACCATCAATGATTCCTGCTTCCAGAGCTCCTTCAGGAGTGCGGGTCTGAAAGGAGTCTGCTATGCTGGTAAGTTCATTGACAGTCATGTTGCGTTGTTCCGAAATGTCCTTTATTACGGTATTCCACATGGAACTGATATAAGACTGAATCTGTTCGCGATTTTCTGCACTCAGATTTTCCCTGAAAAAGGGTTCTCCTGCACTTTTGTATTTTCCATAGCGGATAACCTGCATCTCAACACCGATTTTCTCCAGCATGTTTTTCAAAAAAACCACCTCTGCATTCAGGCCCCTGAAATCGATAATTCCCTGCGGGTTCATATACACCTCGTCGGCTACAGAAGCAAGGTAATAAGCCCCTTGGGTCATATAATCGCCATAAGCAATAATAAATTTGCCGCTTTCTTTAAAATCCAGCAGTTCATTTCTGATTTCATACATGCTAGCCCAGCCAGCCATTGTAAAACTTAAATCCAGAAATATGCCTTCAATGTTTTCGTCCAGTTTTGCTTTCCTGATGTTTTTCAGTAAATCATTCAACCCAATGGTTTTGGTTGAACTAAGTGACATAAAGTTAAAATTGTCGAAGGGGTTGTCTGAACTGCGGTCAATAATCTCACTGTTGAGTTCAAGATGATAAACAGAGTTTTTGGCCACAGGTTTTGGGTCCGATTTGCCCAGGGAGGCTATGATGCCAAAGAAAATGAAAAATACAATGAGAATTGTAAGAAAAACCCCAACCATAGAGGCAAGCAGAAATTTGAAAAATTGTTTCATAACAAAGTGGTTTATAGTAAATTTTAAATGTATGGGTTGTATATGTTTTAAGAGCTTTAGGTGTAAAGTTTCTCCTGATTAGACGATTGAAATGGTTTACAATTACAGCCCAACAAAAAAACAAGATCTTAGTTTTTGTCAAACCGTTTTTTTTGCTGAATTTTGCGCCACCTTACCGGATGGAATTGCATCCGGTTTTTAAATCCTTTAAACAGCATAATGATAAACCAGGTATATATCTTATTGGGGGGGAACCAGGGCGATGTAAAAGAAACTTTTATTCGGGCTAAGTCGCTCATTGGGGAACGGGCCGGAGAAATTATGGCTCAGTCACCCCTTTATCAAACCGAACCGTGGGGTTTTGATGCAGATGAGTTGTTTTACAACCAGGTGCTGCTGCTCAAATCCCCTCTTGCTCCGGAAGCTCTTCTGGATACATTGCTGGAAATAGAATCTGTTTTGGGAAGAACCAGAAATGGTAAAGGGTATGCATCCAGAAATATTGATATTGACATCTTGTTTTATAATGACTGCATCCTGGACTCCGATCATCTTACTATTCCTCACCCCAGGATGCATCTGAGGAATTTCGCTTTAGTGCCTATGGCTGATATTTCCCCCGGATTTGTGCACCCTGTATTAAAACAAACCATATCACGCCTTAAGGATTCTTCACCCGATCAACAGCGGGTTTTCGTTGTGTCTGATATTTCCATTTATCCAATTTCTGCCTGATGCAATACAATTATATCGCCATAGAAGGAAATATTGGTGCCGGGAAAACCACCCTGGCAAAGATGATCGCTTCGGAGTTCAATGGCAGGCTGATTCTGGAGCAATTTGAAGACAATCCTTTCCTGGCCCGTTTTTACGAAAACCAGGAAAGATATGCATTCCCTGTTGAACTATCCTTCCTGGCAGAACGATACCAGCAGCTCATCACCGAACTGCCCCGCCAGGAGTTATTCTCTGACTTTACCATTTCTGATTATTTCCTCAATAAATCGGTGATTTTTGCCCGCAAAACCCTTAATGAGGATGAATACCAGCTTTTCTACAAACTCTTTACTATAATGAATGCCAATCTGCCGAAACCCGATTTGCTGGTACATTTGTTTGTTAATACTGAAAGGCTGCAAAGCAACATAAAGAAAAGAGGAAGAGATTATGAGCAAAAAATCCCTGATGAATACCTGGAAAGCATCCAGTCCAGCTATTTTGAGTACCTGAGGCAAATGCCCCACTTTAAGGTTTTACTGCTCGATATCAACCATCTCGATTTTGTGTCCAACCCTGAGCATTACAAACTCATACTCGATACCATCGATAAACCTTATCCTCCCGGGATAACCCGAATTGTGCCCGGAGCAGAATAAAAAGGATTCCATTTAATTTAATCATTCGTGTTGCCGCCAGTAACGCTGACGCTTCCCTGTTTGAAAAGTCGTCACCAGGCATTCTATTCACTGAGGGTTTCAAATACAAGTTTTGCTTCGTATTCGTACTTATCTCCAGCTTTGAGCAGGGTAGAGGGGAACTCCGGATGGTTGGGGCTGTCGGGATAGTGCTGCGTTTCTAAGCAGATGGCCGAATGTTTACTGTATTTTGCACCATTGTGACCGGTAAGTTCGCCGGTGAGAGAATTTCCTGAATACACCTGTATAGCCGGTTGACTGGTATAAACAGTAACCTTTCTTCCGGTGGGTTTGTGGCTCAGCCATGCCACCGGCCTGGCTAAGTCGCGTGCCTGGCTTAAGACAAAGCAGTGGTCGAGTCCGCCAGGGGTTTCTTTTACCGCTGTTTCCAGCAACTTTTCATGGCAAAAGTCCAGAAGCGAATCACTGGTGGGCAACAGCCTCC
>SLPR01000385.1 GCA_007131895.1 Bacteroidales bacterium
AGATTATCACTTCAGAAAGAGCTGGTTTTAAAAAACCTGACAGACGAATATTTGAATTTGCCCTCAATGAAGCTGAGGCCAAAGTATCTGAAAGTATAATCATCGGTGACGATCCGGAAGCAGATATCATGGGTGCCCAACTCATTGGAATGGACCAGATTTGGGTGAAGCACCCTCCCCTGAAACAAAACAAAGAAAAACCCACCTATGAAGTGGGTCGTTTGAGTGATATTCTGAAAATTCTTCAGGCGTAAATGCCTTTTCATTATTTAAAAGCAGCCAACACTGTTCTGCCACCTTTTACCATATCGCCAATCTTAACATTAACCTGCGCATCCAGAGGTAAAAAAACATCAACCCTTGAGCCAAATTTGATGAACCCCATCTCTGAGCCTTGAACAACCGCTTCGCCTTCCTTACTGTAACATACGATTCGCCTCGCCAGGGCTCCGGCAATCTGGCGCAAAAGCAGAGTGCCATGCGATGCATGCTCAACAACAATGGTAGTTCGTTCATTTTCATTAGAAGATTTGGGATGCCAGGCCACAAGGTATTTACCAGGATGGTACTTGAAATAATTAACCGTTCCGCTCACCGGATACCTGTTTACATGAACATTCACAGGTGACATAAAAATGGACACTTGCATGCGCTCATCCTTCAGGTATTCCCCTTCGTGGGTCCTCTCTATTACTACAATCTTTCCATCTGCCGGGCAAATGACATGGTTATCATTGGGTTCAATCTTTCTTTTGGGAGAACGAAAAAACTGTAGTACAATGAGGAAAAACAAGCCTAAAACTACATAGGCTACTGTATGCCAGACAGTCTGCACAGGCCATGCAATATTTATCAATAAAGAAAGACCAGCAATAAACAAGAGGGTGAAAAACAGGCTGGTAAAGCCTTCCTTATGTATTTTCATTTGTATTATTGATTTAATGAGTATTGTGATATTGGGTTAATGGGTTATTGGGTTAATGAGTTATTGGGTTATTGTTATGAATTATGAGTGATGAATTATGATTGTTTAATGATAAACTTCGTCTCACTGTTCATGTTCTCTCGCCTCTTTTCACTTTTGACTCTTCTCTTTACTCTTTTCACTACTCTCTATTCTCCAGTCTCTACTCTCTCGTCTCTAATCTCCACTCTCTATTCTCTTGTCTCTCGACTCTTTATATAGATACCCACAAAAGGTAAACAAAAATAAAGGGTATAGCCATGATAACGCCATCAAACCGATCGAGAATCCCTCCATGACCGGGAAGAATCCTGCCGCTGTCTTTGGCTTTAATACTCCTCTTAAACATAGACTCAAACAAATCGCCATAAGTACTAAAAATAACCACCAGAGCTCCCATAACCATCCAGCTCAACCTTGACAACTCGGTGTAATAAATACTGATTACAGCTGCAGTGATGAGACATAACACTCCACCTCCTGATGTTCCTTCCCAGGTTTTTTTTGGCGAGACCCTTTCAAAAAGTTTATGTTTTCCCATGCTTGAACCCACAAGATACGCTCCTGATTCATTCACCCAGATAAGAAAGAAAAATCCGAGTACAATATTGTGATTGTACACACCTGATTCAAAAGCCGGATTGGGCAGATAATTGAGCAAAGCAAAAGGTACGGCAACATAAAGCAGCCCGAAAAACGTAAATGCTACATTGGTAAAGGGATTGGGAAGATTGCGATAGAGCTCAAACAAAAAGACAAAAAAGATAAGCAGGAAGTTGAATAGCAGAACATTGAGCGGGGCTAGTTCGAGGGAAACGAGCGCGTTGGAAACAAACAAAAATGCACCTGCAACAACTCCAAGAATCTTGTTGGGTCTGATTTCTGCTCTTTCAAGCAAGGTATAGAATTCCCACATACCCAATATGGTTACCAGAAGAAAAAACGAGGCAAATACATAGCGACCAAGTACTGCCGAAAATATTACAAGTAAAACTATTGCTATCCCTGTAATGGTACGTGTTGCAAGGTTACTCAAAATCTTCTTTTTTTATGATCTGTTTTGCCTTTAAAACATCATCAGGTTCAACATACAACTCAATTTCTCCAAAAAGATACGCCGAGTCTTTTTTACTGAGTGAAAAACATTTGATTCCATTATCTTGCAAAACAGCCTTGACTATTTCAGCAATATGGTCATATTGGGTTGAATAAATGCATTGCCAGTCCATATTCATAATCAGCAAAGATGGGATATTTTTTTTAATCTCCAAACATATTTTGATTGCAATAAAATCCAACCTTGAATAAATGCATCGGTATTATACCTCTACTGACTACTTTCAAGGGGTTGATCAATGAAAAACACAACCAATCTGGAGGGCCCGTGGGCTCCCAGTACAAGTGTTTTTTCAATATCCGCTGTCCTGCTGGGGCCGGTTATCATGGTAATCAGTGAGGGCATGAGAGAATCACTGTACTTTTTTTTGACGGCCCTCAATGCATCTCTCAGATCATAAACCAACTGCCCCTTCCATGCTACAACAATATGCAAAGGAGGCCAGAAAAAACCTTTTCGTCCGCATCCCTGCCTGCTACTAACCATAATGGAGCCCAACCGGGCCACCAGGAATTCGCATGTACTGATTCCTATTTCACAGTCCTTGTATTCATCAGGGGCATTGAAGCAAAAGATGCCATTATCATTAAGCAATCTTTGCAAAACATCTTCATAACAATGCAGATTTTGGCTAACCTGTCCGGAAAGAAACTCTTTGAAATTACCAGCAAACTCCTCAAGACTGCTGCTGTATACAAACTGACCTCCAACCTTTGCCAATGCTTCAGCAAAAGTTACCTCATCATATTCTGAGTTGGGTCTGGTGTAAATCGCATCAGAAAAGTCTTCGTCAACATAAGGCGGGGCCATGGGATTCACAAGTGCATCCCTTATGGCTTTCAAGACCTTCTCCCTTGAAGTACTTTCCTTCATTTTTGTTTCAACAACCTTTACTGGTTAACACTATCAATTATATCCGGGCCAGTATTTCCCTTTTCTGTTTTGTTTTCAGCTTGCAGAGATTCTGTTCCATCATTGACTGGCACTTTGTCCTCTTTTAAAGCTTTCACTTCAGCTTGTGGTCCTGTGGGATATGTTTCGGGCTCTCCATAGGGTCTTTTTCCAAATATTTTCTCAAGATCTTCGCGGAAAATAACCTCCTTTTCAAGCAACAGGTTGGCTAGTTCATCTAGTTTTTCACGATTCTCAGTAAGGATACTTAAGGCTCTCTGGTAAGCTTCATCAATGATGGATTTTACCTCAGCATCAATAAGTTCGGCGGTTTTTTCAGAATAAGGTCTGTTGAAGGAATATTCATTCTGACCCGTAGAGTCATAATAACTTAAATTGCCAAGCTTTTTGTTCAGTCCATAATACACCACCATTGCATAGGCTTGTTTGGTCACCTTTTCCAGATCGTTGAGTGCACCGGTAGAAATTTTATCGAATACAAGTCGTTCGGCAGCTCTTCCTCCCAGGGCCGAAGTAATTTCGTCAAACATCTGCTCATAGGTAGTAAGTTGCCGTTCTTCAGGCAGGTACCATGCAGCTCCCAGCGCTTTTCCCCTTGGTACGATAGTAACTTTTACCAGTGGATGTGCGTGTTCGAGAAGCCAGCTGGTGGCTGCATGTCCGGACTCATGAAAAGCCACAACTTTCTTTTCATTGGGAGAAATAATTTTATTCCTCTTTTCAAGACCACCGATAATACGGTCAACAGCATCCAGGAAGTCTTGTTTAAAAACCGCTTTCTTATTTCGTCTTGCAGCAATCAGCGCTGCTTCATTACAAACATTTGCAATATCAGCGCCTGAGAAACCCGGAGTTTGGCGGGCCATAAAATCAGGTTCTACACCCTCTGCCAGCTTAATAGGTTTCATGTGAACTTTAAAAATAGCTTTACGCTCTTCCAGGTCAGGCATTTCCACCTGTATCTGGCGATCGAACCTCCCTGCACGCAGCAGAGCCCTGTCGAGAATATCTGCCCTGTTGGTTGCAGCAAGAATAATCACACCCACGTTGGTACCAAAGCCGTCCATTTCGGTCAAGAGCTGGTTCAGGGTATTCTCGCGCTCATCATTGGCACCGGTCATGGCGTTTTTACCACGGGCACGCCCTATGGCATCAATTTCATCAATAAAAATGATGCATGGAGCCTTCTCTTTGGCCTGCTTAAACAGGTCTCTGACTCTTGATGCCCCTACACCTACAAACATTTCTACAAAATCAGAGCCACTGAGAGAGAAAAAGGGCACTTGTGCCTCACCTGCTACAGCTTTAGCCAGCAGCGTTTTCCCCGTGCCGGGAGGCCCCACGAGCAGGGCTCCCTTGGGAATCTGGCCACCCAAATTGGTGTATTTGCCTGGATTTTTCAGAAAATCTACAATCTCCATGAGCTCTATTTTGGCTTCATCAAGACCTGCAACATGGTTGAAATTTACATTTACACGGGTATCTTTGTCATAAACCTGTGCTTTGGATTTACCAATATTGAAAATTTGACCACCACCAGCTCCTCCGGCCATGCGTCGCATAATAAATATCCAAAATACAATTAGCAATCCGATGGGGAGCAGCCAGCTTAAAATATCACTCCCCCAGTCTTTGCGTTGTTCGTAAAAAACGGGCACACGTTCATTGGCAGGAATATCTGCCTGGGCCTCGTCTACACGTCCGACAAAGTTATCCACTGAACCTATTTTGAAAGTAAAGTGTGGCCCGTCTGTCACTCCTTTTTCCCGGAGTTCATCATAATTATGAATTCTGTCTTCACGGATAAAGACCTCTACCAATTCGCGGTTTATTACCAGGATTTTTTCAAGGTCTCCACTATTCAACATCTGATTTTCAAATCGCTGCTGAGATATCTCCACGGCAGTTCCCCCCCAGTTATAAAACTGAAGGGCTATAAACAATACAGCCAGTAATCCGTAAATCCAATAGAAATTAAAGGGTGGTGTTTTGCCTTTACCTGGCCCGCCCCCCGATGCCGGTTTCTTTTTTTCATCTGAAGGTGATCCTCCTGATGGGCCGGAATTGCCCTGAGGATTGTTATTGGGGCTTTCCGTTTTCAAAATATTATTTTCTTTGTTCATTATAAAATTTAACTATATAAAATCTTCAAACAATTGTTATTATTCATCTTCTACTCTCTGCACCGGTGCATCGGCCCAAAGATCTTCAATTTTGTAATGCTCTCTTATCTCTTCTTGAAATACATGTACTACAACATCAAGATAATCGAGCAAAATCCATTCGGCATTCATAAAACCTTCTCTCCTGCCCGGTTTCATGCCTAAATGCGTGTTTACCTGTTCTTCAATGGACTCTGCAATCGCACTTACATGTGTACTGCTGGTGCCATGACAAACAACAAAATAATCACATACGGTGCTTTTCAGACTCCCCAGATCCAAACAGGTGATTTTTTTTCCCTTTTTCTCCTGTATCCCTTTTATTACTTCTTCTACCAGTAATACTGTGATATCTAATACTTTTTCTTTAACCATGCATGATTTTATTTATCCTACTTAAGATGGAATTGCTTTAATTTGCATAAGATTTATACCGGATATAAATACAGACCTTTGCAGTCTACAAAAGTAACTATTTTTAATGAGAATTGAATCGATAAGAGCATAGCCCGGAGGAGTTCTTTTGATTTTTTTAAAGTTAAACGGCAAACAGTGTCATTATTGTATCAATTCCAATTTTAAAACACTTTTCAATACAAAATGTTTGTTTCCCCGATAATACATACTTTATGAATACCTGAACAAAGGAATTATTTGCGAAACATCTGGCATTAAAGCAAAACTGAACTATTTTCAGTCTGATGATATCAATTGCTTATTAAATATCTGAGAATCCATTAATAACAATAAAACACAACAATTATGCATCGCTCAGCCATAGGCAAAAAAATTCTGGGATTTGAGCAGCTTGCTTCAACCAACAGCAAGGCAAAAGAGCTGTTAAAAGAACAGGATATTAGTGAAGGAACCGTAATTAAAACCATCAGTCAATACGCCGGAAGAGGTTATGCTTCCAATTCCTGGGAAAGTGAAACGGGTAAAAATGTGACTGCTTCGTGGATTTTAAGACCAGAGTTTCTCTCACCCCAGCATCAGTTCAGGTTGAC
>SLPR01000484.1 GCA_007131895.1 Bacteroidales bacterium
AGAGTTCGCCCAGTTCGCGGTGGGAGAGAATGCCACGGTCTTCGAAGGGGAAGTCAAGGTCGTAGGGTTTGGGTTGGTCTCCGAAGAAGAGGAGCTGGAAATCCTGCTCAATAACAGAAAACAGGAACACATCGTCAACCTTCAAAAGGTTCAGCACATTGCAAGGGTGAATTTCACCGAGATGATTTTTGGAAAAAATCATCCTTATGGAACCAGCCTCAGGCTTGAAGATTATGATAATCTTCAGCGGGATGATCTGGCAGCTTTCCATGCCAGGTATTTACAACCCTCTAATTGTATGTGCTTTGTATCGGGTAGGTTTCCCGATGATATTGAAAAGCAGGTAAACGAGAAATTTAAAAAATATGCATGGAGTAGTCCAGCCGTTGAACTTCAGAACAATGCTCATCCCATTGAAGCAGTTCAGGAAAAACAACGTATTGCAATGGGCAATAAATCACAGGCCTCGCTGAGAATTGGCAAAGTTACCATCAGCCGTAACCATCCCGACTACCATCTTGTAACCATTGCCAATACTTTGCTGGGAGGTTATTTTGGATCCAGGCTCATGCGAAATATCAGGCAGGAAAAAGGATATACCTATGGAATTAATTCGGCAGTAGTTGCCTTATTGAAAGCTACCTATTTTTTTATCACCACCCAGGTAGGAGAGGAGGTGAAAGAACAGGCACTCAATGAGATTTATCATGAGTTGAAACAATTGAGGTTGAATCCGGCAAACACCCATGAACTTACAATGCTTAGAAATTACATTACAGCCGGATTTCTGAGATCTTTTGACGGTCCGTTTATGCAAATGGAAAAGTTCAGGGAAATGCATCTTTTTGGCCTGGGATATGATCATTATGAAAGTTTCTTACCCCTACTGAACCGGATCACTGCAAAAGACATTCAATCTGCTGCGGAAAAGTACTTCCATGAAGAAAATATGACTGAACTGGTAGTGGGATAAAATAATTCTGGTGTATTTTTGTTATTAACAAGTATACGTAACGTATAAAAAGTTTTAACAGTGCAATTGTACCCTTTTACCTGCAATAAGAAGAAAAGGTGTGTTTTTTTTAAAACGCTTAGGCTTTGTATTGCGGTTTTCCTTTTCAGTGGGTTCCATGCTTTCAGGGCTGAAGCCCAGGTTACCCCGTCAATTATTATTGATTCCGTAAGTGTTATTGATGACAACAGTATCATCATCGGGTGGACCCTTGAAACAGACTACGAGGAAGGATATATCGAAATCCATGGCCGAACCTCTGGTGCACATAACGTCATAGCTACTGTTCCCATTCATCAGTCCTATTACATTGATTCCGGAATAAATACAAATTTAAGGGCATATTCTTATTATGTGGTTGCCTGGCAAACCAACGGCGATATTATAGTCGCTGGCGAAGAAGCTCACCAGAATGTCTTTCTTGAAAATGTAATACCCGACATTTGTGTCAAGCTTGTTTATCTTCAGTGGGAGCAATACCAGGCAGAAACCAGTTTTGGGCAACCTCAACCATTGCCTTCCCCCTTTGATAGTTACCGCGTCAGCCTTTCCTTTAACGAGGGTGAGTTTGTTATTGTGTATGAAACCGGACAGCAGGATTTGGCAGTTGTCACGGCTGAAGAACCAGGAAATTACTGTTTCATTGTACAGGCTTTTAATCAGGAAACCGGGGTAACCGCGAGTTCAAATGTAATTTGTACGGATATAAGATTCTTGCCCCAACCCCAGTACTTTGTGATACGAAAAGTAAGTGTTGCTGAAAGCAGTGACCATGTAGAACTTGTTTTTCATGCAGATAATTCTGTGCCTAACCCGGCTTATGTTATCAAAAGATTTGATGCAGCCACAGAATTATTCAGCCCCCTCGATACCCTTGAAACCAGCCAGCAAACTATAACATATACCGATTTTTCCGCCATGCCTTCAGAACAGAAAGAACGCTACTCTGTAGAGGTTCTTGATAGTTGCAGGGTGGTGGCGTGGCAGTCTGATGAGGTAGCCACAGCTTACCTTACTGCAGAATCCATATCACCTGTATTAATTGAGTTGCGATGGAACGAATACGCCGGTTGGGATCATGAAGTTGGTGAGTACATTGTTCAGCGCCGAACCGGTGAGTTTTCATTCTTCGAAGACCTGGTTGTTTTACCCTCTGGCACTTCATCATTCAGCGACGATATCAGTTTTTTTGAGCAAGATTTGTTCACAGAGGAAATCTCTTACAGGATACTGGCACTTGAAGCTTTGGGGAACCCCTTCGGATTTATGGATACTGTTTCTTCCAATGTTGCTGTTGTGAGCAGAGAAGTGGAGGTTTTTATTCCCAACGCCTTCAAACCTTCCAGTCAGATACCCGAAAACCGTGTATTCAAACCCATGTTCTCGGCTCTCTCGCCATCAGATTATTCTATCATGCTTTTTAACAGATGGGGGCAAAAGGTTTTTTCTGCTGATGATTTTCTTCAGCCCTGGGATGGTCAGTACAATGGAAAAGAAGCTCCTGCAGGAGTGTATTCCTTCGTGCTCAGGTTTAAAGACAGACAAGGAAATGAAAAAGAAAAAAGAGGTGCAGTGCTGCTTATCAGGTAATTAGTGTCTGTAAGAAAACTCATGATCTATGCGTGTACTTGCAATTCCTGATTTACAGCTACACTCCATACGTATTCAACTGCTATGTTTTATTCATTATCTCATTGGTTTTGCAGCCATTAAACAGCCTGGAAGCGGTATTTTGATTTTAGCATTTTTTAGACGATGGCTCAACAAATTTTAATACTTTTGCACTTTAAATAAATCAGCAAAACCAATGGAAAACCATCACCCAAAAATTATCGGCAAAGGTCTGACTTATGATGACGTTCTGCTGGTGCCCGCCTATTCGGAAGTATTACCAAGGGAAGTTATCCTGAATACTTTTTTCTCAAGAAATATATCCCTTAATATTCCTATTGTATCGGCTGCAATGGACACGGTAACCGAATCGCGTATGGCGATTGCCATGGCACAGGAAGGTGGAATTGGGGTGTTGCACAAAAATATGAGTATTGAAGAGCAGGCCAGCAAGGTAAGAAAAGTGAAGCGTTCCGAAAATGGAATGATAATAGATCCTGTGACGCTGCATGAAAATGCTTTGGTTGGAGATGCACTTCAGATAATGAAAGAGTATAAGATTGGAGGTATTCCGGTGATAAGTGACAAGAACAAACTGGTGGGGATTGTTACCAACAGAGATTTACGGTTTGAAAAAGACTTTTCAAAACCGGTAAGTCATGTAATGACCAAAGAGAACCTGATTACCACAACAGAGTTCATCGATTTTTCTGTAGCTGAGAAAATTCTTCAGCAACACAAAATTGAAAAATTGCCGGTTGTGGATAAAGATTATAACCTGGTTGGGTTGATTACCTACCGTGATATTCTGAAAATCAAAGAGCGCCCCAATGCCTGCAAGGACGAAAGAGGGCGATTGAGAGTGGCGGCTGCCGTTGGTGTAACCAAGGACACTCAAATGCGTGTTTCTGCATTGATGGAAGCCGGAGTGGATTGCGTAGTTGTTGATACTGCACACGGCCATTCCCGTGGTGTTATTGAGATGACAAAGCAGCTTAAACAACTTTACCCAGGCCTTGAAATTGTTGTTGGCAATATTGCTACAGCAGAGGCAGCATTGGATCTTGTTAAGGCGGGTGCTGACGGAATAAAAGTAGGCATTGGTCCGGGGTCAATTTGTACCACCCGAATTGTTGCAGGAGTAGGGGTACCTCAGCTTACCGCAGTTTTTGATGTGGCTAAGGCATTGAAAGGTACAGGTATTCCTGTTATTGCAGATGGCGGAATCCGTTTTACCGGTGATATTGTGAAAGCAATTGCGGCCGGAGCTTCCTGCATAATGGCGGGTTCACAATTCGCCGGTGTTGAAGAGTCACCCGGTGAAACCATTATTTATGAAGGAAGAAAGTTCAAGACATACAGGGGAATGGGGTCTGTAGAAGCCATGCAATCAGGTTCCAAAGACCGCTATTTTCAGGATGTGGAAGACGACGTGAAAAAACTGGTACCTGAAGGTATTGTGGGTCGTGTGCCCTACAAAGGAACCCTTTCGGAAGTAATTCACCAGATGGTGGGAGGACTGAGAGCTGGTATGGGGTATTGTGGTGCAGCGGATATCGCCAGATTGTGGGAAGCTTCTTTTATTCAGATAACCAACGCCGGGATCAGGGAAAGTCACGTTCATGACGTAACAATCACAAGAGAAGCTCCTAATTATTCAAGACAATAAATAATAAAAACTGATTTGCACAGTTTCTTTTAAAGTCAAGTCATTAGTCTAAATACATTTAAATTCACTTAATTAATGTACATGTTACATATGGAAAGAGTACTTTTTTTTGCCACTGTTTTTGGCTTTGCACTTAGTTTTTCTGTAATGGGTTCTGTGAAAACAGATGACCCGGTTTTGCTGAGAATCAATGACCGTGAAATTACAGTTTCTGAATTTGAATATGTTTATACCAAAAACAACCTCAATCCGCAGGTTCTTGATCCCAAATCTATAGATGAATATCTTGAGCTTTTTGTAAACTTCAACCTAAAAGTTTATGAGGCGATGCAACTGGGCCTTGACACCCACGCAACTTTTATTAATGAACTTGATGGGTACAGAGTGCAACTTGCTCAACCCTACCTTACTGATCAGGAAGTGTCAAATCAACTGCTTGAAGAAGCATACGAACGCATGCAGTTTGATTTAAGAGCTTCTCATATACTTATCAACCTGGAAACGCATGCTTCTCCTGATGATACACTGGAGGCATGGAACCGGATAATGGAAATCAGAGGCAAAATAGAGGAAGGTAAAGACTTTGCCGCCGCGGCCATAGAATACTCGGAGGATACTTCTGCGAAAGGAATGCCTGCCACCGCTAACAGACCTGCCATGAGAGGAAATTCGGGCGATTTGGGCTATTTCTCGGTTCTTGACATGGTTTATCCGTTTGAAAATACAGCCTTCAACCTTCAGACCGGAGAATTATCAATGCCCGTTCGCACACAGTTTGGTTACCATCTGATTAAACTCACAGACAAACTTCCTGCTATGGGCAGGGCAAGAGTGGCTCACATTATGGTGCAGCTGCCCGAAAATGCCAGTAAAGAACAAAAGGAGCAAGCTGAAGCAAAAATCAGGGAAATCCACCAAAAAATTGAACAAGGAGAAGATTTTGAATCTCTTGCACAACGATTTTCTGATGATAAAGCTTCCGGAAGAAGGGGAGGAGAACTGCCGCCCTTTACTTCCAGCAGAATGGTACCTCATTTCATTAAGGCCATTGCTGAACTTGATAAGGAAAATAGTGTCTCTGAACCTTTGCAGACTCAATACGGTTGGCATATAGTCCGGTTGTTTGAAAAACATACGCCTCCCAAAGAAGAAGCATTAGCAGAACTGAAAAATAAAATCGGACGCGACTCCCGGGCATTTTTAAGCCAGCAGGTAGTGGTTGACAGATTAAAAGATGAATATAATTTTAACGAGAACCCCGAAAACCTGGAGATTTTCTTTGAAAAAGTTGATAACACTGTCTTTGAAGGAAGGTGGGACAAAAATCTGATAAAAGATAATACCGAAAGCGTATTATTTTCATTTGCCGATAAAGTTTATACCCGTAATGACTTTGCTCAATACCTCAGCCAAACCCAGACTATGAGGACTCCTGAAGCTCTAAGGTCCTATGTAAGTACTATGTATAATAACTTTAAGCAGGAGGCCATTTTAGGGTATGAAGAGCAAGTGCTTCCTGAAAAATATCCCGAATTCAGAAAAATAATGAATGAATATCATGACGGGATTTTGTTGTTTGAACTTACCGATCAGAAAGTCTGGGGCAAGGCCATGAGAGATACTGCAGGGCTGAAGCAATTTTTCCAGACCAATATTGATGACTACATGTGGAAAGACCGCTATGATGCAGTGATATACACTTTTAATTCAGAGCAGGCTGCTAAATCCGGCAGAAGACAAATCAGAAAGGCACACCGCAGAGATACACCCACGGATGAAATAGTAGCATCATTCAACCAGGGGTCTCAGCTCGAAGTTTCAGCCGACAAAGGGATTTTTGAAACAGAAGAGAAACCTGTTCTCG
>SLPR01000225.1 GCA_007131895.1 Bacteroidales bacterium
ACAGATTGGAAGCACCCTCTCTGAAAAAATTCACCAATGCTTTTCTCAATTCCTGTCCATTCATTTTGCCATGAACCATTTTGTTGTAGATATCGGTAATGATGTTGGCGTGAGACAAGGCGGTATTGATTCCATTCTTATGTATATTTGCACGGTAATCAAAAACAATTTTTCCTGATGATTCAATAATCTTAGCCTTGTAACCGGGAAATGAAATGAAAATTTCGGTTCCATTGGTGCATTTTTCAACAACTATTTGCGAAACATATCGTTTATTGTTTCGGACATTCTCTGCAAAAGAATGTTGTTGAAACTGATTCAACAAGAATATACCGGCCTGTTGAAAATTCATATTCAATCTGGTTAATGACAGAAATTATTTTACACTATTTTGTAATTAAAGCCCGGAAAATGCTACTTGTTTACCGTATTGGCAGACAAGATACAAAAAAGCAGGCACAAACTTTACAAAGTTAAAAATTAATGGCAATCAGCACTTTTAAAAACCTTTTACCCGCATTCACTTTGCTGTATCTTTTCACAATCTCTGCTGTTGCACAGCAACCTTTGCAGGTAAAAGGGAGGGTGTCAGAAGCCGAAAGCGGCCAGCCCCTGGCCTTTGTGCATGTGGTTGTACCAGAGAGTTTACAAGGCACCATGACCGATATTGACGGGTTCTTTTCTTTAACCGTACCCCATGGGCAGGAATACCTTCAATTATCCTACGTTGGGTACTTTGGGCAGATTTTTGAAATTGACTTTGGGAAAAGCTTTCAGCAAATCGCTATGTACCGGCGTCCTTATCAACTTGAGGAGGTGGTGGTATATCCGGGAGAAAATCCGGCCCACCGGATTATTCTCAATACCATCAGCAACCGCAACACCAATGACCCCGGGCGTCTCGATGCTTTTACCTACAAAAGCTACAACAAGTTTCTGGCAACCCTTGACCGTGATTTCTATATGGAAAGGTGGCTTATGACGGGTGATTCGGCCAACTACCGCATGGCAGATATGCTTGACAAAAGGCACATATTTATCATGGAATCGCTAACTGAGCGACGATTTCGCTCGCCCGACCTCAACAACGAGAAAGTCATTGCCAATCGTGTTTCGGGTCTTGAAAACCCTATGTTTACCATGCTTGCCACGGAGCTTCAATCTTTTTCTTTTTACGGAAATTCCATTACGCTGCTGGAAAACGATTACCTGAGTCCGCTTAACAGGGCTGCCTTCAGTCGTTACTTCTATCATCTGGAAGACACCCTTTATCAGGGTGCTGACACGGTATTTGTGGTGGCATTTCGTCCGGTAAGAAATACCAATTTTGATGGATTGAAGGGTTTGCTGTATATCAACTCCCATGAATGGGCAGTGCAAAGCGTAATTGCTCAGCCAGCCCGCGAAATGGGCGGTGGAATGAATTTCAAAATCCAGCAAATGTATGAGCAGGTAGACGGAAAGCATTGGTTTCCGGTGCAACTCAATACCGATATTGATTTTTTCAACCCTCAGGCAAATGACCCCACCGCTATGATACCTCTTCGTATGCTGGGGCGCAGCTATATCCGGGAAATTGAGATTAATCCGGCCTTGCGCAGGAGAGATTTCAGCAACTTCACCATTGAGTTTAACCCTGAAGCCAACCGCCTTCCCCGTCATTTCTGGGATGAGTTTCGCGCTGACTCACTCTCCTACCGCGAGCAGAACACTTACCGTTTCATGGACAGCCTGGGGAGAAAACACAATTTCGACAGAATTGTCAATCTCATCGAGCCTCTGATTTTCGGGGAAATCCCCCTGGGGAGTATCAATATACCTCTCAATAGTCTTTACCGCTACAATGATTTTGAGGGTCATCGATTTGGACTGGGCATTTCAACCAACCAAAGATTTTCAGAAAGATTCCGCACCGGAGGTCACTATGCCTGGAGCACACGTGACAGGACAGAAAAGTATGGTTATTTTGGGGAAATCGTTTTGCAAAAAAACAGAGATTTGCGTGTGGGAGGATCCTTCCGGTTTGATGTAAACGAAAGAGGCGGCAACAAACTAATGCGGCAGCATTTTTTGCTCAGCCCCAACCTCATAAGAAATCTTTTCATGAACAAGATGGATTACACCCAAAGGACCTCTGCTTATCTTTCCTTTCTGGCCTACCGCAACTTTCTCACAACAGAAATAGCGGCCAGTCGTGGCAAAACCTCATGGACAGATATGTACTATTTCACCCAGGGTGACAATGAACCGGGTTTACGTTCTTTCAGGTTTTCAGAAATAAACTTGCGAATGCGCTTTGCCTATGGCGAAACACTCATGAAAACGCAATCAAGGTTGTTGCGTCTTCCTTCGGAGTATCCGGTTTTGTATCTCAATATTTCCAAAGGGTTTGACAACATTGATCGCGGAGAGCTGAACTACCTGAAATTAGAAGCTGCAGTTGAGACCAGTTATTCCATACCCCTGCTGGGCAAACAAACCTGGTTGATTGAAGGAGGGTGGACTGACCGTCCTGACCTTCCCTGGCCTCTGCTTTTTACTGCCAAGTCCGGAAACCGGAATTACTTCCTTGCATCTCCTTTTAGCTTTGGCACCATGCATATGAGCGAATTTGCTGCCAACCGCTTCGCAGCCGTTTTTTTTCAGCACAATTTCCAGAACCTGCTTTTCAGATGGCCTCGCTATGAACCCGAACTTGTCCTTATTACCAGCGCCGGTGTGGGCAGCCTGGAAGCCAAAGAGAACCATATCTTCATGGAAGCCCGTTCGTGGGACAAAGGCTATTTCGAATCAGGCATCGCCATCAACAAAATCCTGCCCCAACGCTGGTCACGACGCATTGTTTTCGGAATGAGTCCGGGCATTGAGGTCCTGTACAGATATGGCCCTTATTCTCTGCCCAAAACAAGTGATAATTTCACCATCAAACTCAGTATGATAACTTCATTTTGAGTGATAAAAATTTATTAGCTTTGCAATTCATTTTTCAGTATGGCACGTCAGGAAGAAATCCTTATAGGTAGACGACTTAAAACCTCTTACATCTCAACGATAGTAAGTATAACCCTGGTACTTTACGTGCTGGGCTTTCTGGGTATTATCATTATGCATACCCATAAGCTTTCAGAGCATATTAAGGAAAACATTGGTTTTTCTATAATCCTGATGGACAATGCACGTATGGCAGATATTAACCACTTGCAGAAATCTCTGGATGCATTTGATGCTGTAAAGTCTACAGAATTTATTTCCAGCGATAAAGCTGCGGAAGAACTTATTTCGGAACTGGGAGAGGACTTTGTAGAGTTTTTGGGTTACAATCCTCTCTTCCCTTCCATTGAAGTAAAACTCAATGCTGCCTGGGCCAACCCCGACAGCCTCGAATTATTCGAAAAAAATGTACTTCAGAGTCGCATTGTTAAAGAGGTGGATTACCAGAAAAACCTGGTACACATTGTTAACGAAAACGTTAGAAAAATCGGATTTGCCCTGCTTTTGTTTGGTGTTTTACTGCTGATTATTGCTTTTACTCTCATCAATAACACCATCAGGCTGAGCGTTTTTTCCAAAAGGTTTTTGATAAAAAGCATGCAGCTCATCGGAGCCACTCAGTCTTTTATACGCAAGCCTTTTGTAATCAAGGGAGTCGTTCAGGGGCTTATTGGTTCGGTAATCGCCATTGCCTTGCTGCTTGCCTCTCTTTATGGTGCCCGGCAATCGGTGCCTGAGCTGATTGATTTTCAAGACATTGAAATGCTTTTCAGCCTTTTCGTGCTGGTAATCATCCTGGGCATTGTTATCAGCTGGATTTCCACCTGGTTTGCCGTCAAAAAATACCTGCGCATTAAAACAGACAACTTGTATTTATACTAAAATTATTCTCCATGGACAAGAAACCCCAAACTGATTTTCTTTTTGACCGCACCAAATACACCATTCTTATCGTCGGCCTGCTGGTAACTGCCCTGGGTTTTATCCTTATGATTGGCGGAGGCAGCGACGACCCCAATGAGTTTAGTTATGATTTGTTCAATTTCAGAAGGCTTACCCTGGCTCCTTTCCTTGTCCTGCTGGGATATGCCATCCAGATATATTCTATTCTGAAGAGCAAAAAACAATAACGCTTTTATCCGGTAATTTTATGAGTGTGCCCGGCAAGTACCGGGTATTCTTTTGTTTGTTTTTGCCGGACAAAGACATCTTTTATTACACACAAAAATACCTGAAATGAGTTGGATAGAAGCATTGGTACTTGGCCTGCTGCAAGGTCTTACCGAATTTTTGCCTGTGAGCAGCAGCGGACACCTGGAACTGGGGTCAGCTTTGTTTGGGCTGGAAGAAGAAAACCTTACGTTCTCCATTATCGTGCATGGAGCAACCTTTTTAAGCGTTGTAGTGGTTTTCAGAAATGACATCCTCAACCTGATTACAAGTTTACTGAAATTTCAATGGAACGCGGAAACCAAGTTTATAGCGCTGCTTGTTTTATCAGCAGTTCCTGTAGGTTTGGTGGGGGTTTTGTTTAAAGACCAAATAGAAACACTTTTTGAAGGCCGAATCGCGTTTGTAGGGTCCATGTTGCTGGTTACCGCTACCTTGCTTTTTCTCACAAAATATGCACCCAAGCAACATAAAGATGTGGGAATAAAAAGTGCCCTGTTGATTGGGTTGGCACAAACGGTGGCCATCCTGCCAGGAATCAGTCGTAGTGGAGCAACCATCAGTACCGCGTTATATCTGGGCATAGACAGGGAAAAGGCTACCCGTT
The DNA here is from genome assembly GCA_007131895.1 of Bacteroidales bacterium. Classification (GTDB taxonomy): domain Bacteria; phylum Bacteroidota; class Bacteroidia; order Bacteroidales; family UBA7960; genus SKVR01. The sequence goes on from SLPR01000225.1 coordinate 4,769, forward strand.
TTTCTTTTTTGATGGTACTCATACCTATTTTCGGGGCCTCATTACTGGAAATGCTTGATCTGTACAAAGCAACAGAGCCCGCGGCAATAAGCAATACTGCTCTTTTAATTGGTGCTTTGGCAGCATTTACTTCGGGTTTGTTTGCTTGCAGCTGGATGCTGCGCATTGTAAAGAAAGGAAAGCTGGTTTATTTTTCCATTTACTGTGTAATCGTAGGGATGATCGCCATCTTTTACGGCCTTTTTTAACCCATAAATCTCACACATAAATGACAGAAAAAACAGAGCTTGCAGAGCAATTTGCAGCCGGGAAGCTATTGCTAATTGACAAACCTCTACACTGGACTTCATTTGATGCAGTAAGTAAGGTAAAGTCATTACTCAAACATAAACTGGGATTGAAGAAAATAAAAGTAGGACATGCCGGCACATTAGATCCTCTTGCTTCCGGGTTGCTGATTATTTGTACCGGGAAAATGACCCGACAGATTGATGTATACCAGGCGCAGGAAAAGGAATACACCGGCACTTTTTTTATTGGGGCCACCACCCCCTCATCTGACCTGGAAACCAAACCAGATCAAACCTATCCCACAGAACACATCAGCAGGGATTTGATGGAGGAAACAATTAAAGAGAATTTTACAGGAACACTGCAACAGGTTCCCTCTCTTTTTTCAGCCAAAAAGATTGAAGGCAAACGCGCTTATGAACATGCACGAGCAGGAAGTCAAATTGAACTCAAGGCCAACGAAATCATCATTCATGACTATGAGATTACCCGGTTTGAATTGCCGGAAGCTGATTTCAGGGTGGTCTGTTCTAAGGGGACATACATCAGGTCATTGGCAAGAGACCTTGGCCGGCAACTTCAATCAGGGGCATACCTGAAAACCTTAAGAAGAACCCGTATTGGCGATATCTCTGTTGAACAAGCCATTAGCATCGAAGATTTTGAAAGACAAATCCTGGAGGCAATTGCCGATTGATTCCATTTTTTTGATTGGCTGACAGGATTTTAAATAAACAAATCATTCTGAAAATAGTTAATCTTTTTAAAGCACAGGCTTTGTTAGGTTAAACACCATTAAAAAGAATGGTAACGACAAAAATTGCCCCACCAGGGAAAACAAAACTTTAAGTACTAAATTAACTCATTGAACAAAAGATACTGATTTTCTTTAAATTATTGCCAAAGCTATTGACATGGCCTCTTGGTTGTATTATCTTTGCACACCTTTTCACAATATACAGAAAAAAATGAAGCTATCTGATTTTAAATTCAACCTCCCCGCTGAGTTGATTGCGGAAAATCCGTCTGAAAACCGCGATGAATCCCGCCTGATGGTTATCAACCGTAAAACCGGCGACATCGAACATAAAATTTTTAAAGATATTCTCGGATACTTTGACGATGGCGATGTTATGATAACCAACAATACCAAAGTTTTCCCGGCAAGGTTGTATGGAACCAAAGAAAAAACCGGAGCCAAAATTGAAGTATTCCTTCTGCGCGAACTCAATCGTGAAGCCCGCTTATGGGATGTGCTGGTTGATCCGGCAAGAAAAATCCGCATAGGCAACAAACTCTATTTTGGCGATGACGACAACCTGGTAGCCGAGGTAATTGACAATACCACCTCAAGAGGTCGCACACTCAGGTTTCTTTTTGATGGCACCTACGATGAATTCAAAAAAACGGTAGAATCGCTGGGTGAAACTCCTCTTCCCAAACTTATCAAAAGGGCTGTTGTACCCGAAGACAAAGAAAGGTATCAAACCGTTTATGCCAAAAGAGAAGGTGCTGTGGCGGCTCCCACTGCAGGAATGCACTTCAGCCGTGAACTTATCAAACGACTGGAGCTCAAAGGGATAAATTTTGCTGAAATAACGCTGCATGCCGGATTGGGTAATTTCAGGAGTGTGGATGTAGAAGACCTCAGCAAACATAAGATGGACTCCGAACAGTTCATGATCGAACAAATGACTGCTGACATTGTCAACAAAGCAAAAGATCAACGAAAGCGGATTTGTGCTGTGGGCACCACCACCATGAGGGCACTGGAGTCTTCAGTTAGCATTTATGGTCAGTTGAAGCCTTATGATGGATGGACCAACAAATTTATCTATCCTCCCTTCGAATTCAGCGTGGCCAATACCATGGTATCCAATTTCCATATGCCACAATCAACACTGATGATGATGGTGTCTGCTTTTGCCGGTTTCGACTTATTGATGAAAGCCTATAAAGTTGCCGTAAAAGAAAAATATAAGTTTTTCACTTATGGTGATGCCATGCTGATTATCTAATCTATGCGTGCCAGATTTGTAATTATAACTGCCGGAGGTTCGGGGGTGCGAATGAACACCCCCCTGCCAAAGCAGTTTGTTCCCCTGTTGGGCACTCCGGTGCTGATGCATACCATTGAAGCATTTTTCAGCTATGACCCGGGCATCAGCATTATCCTTGTGCTTCCCCTTTCACAGATACCCTATTGGGAACAATTATGCAAGGAACACAACTTTTCAATTCCCGTGCAAACCACTGCGGGAGGCCCTGAAAGATTCCATTCAGTTAAAAACGGATTGAAGCTGGTACCTGAGAATGCAGTGGTGGCCATACATGATGGAGTTAGGCCCCTGGTATCCGGGAAAACCATTGCTGAAGCCTTTTATACCGCTGAAAAATTCGGGAATGCCATACCGGTTGTTCCTGTAACAGAATCGGTACGTGTCATAGAAAAGGCCTTCAACAAAACCCTCGACCGCGATTCGCTTCGAATTGTTCAAACCCCTCAATGCTTCCTGGCAGCAAACATTAAAAAAGCCTACCTGGTAAATTACCATGAATCCTTCACCGACGATGCTTCGGTGCTGGAGAAAACCGGGGAACGAATACTTCTCTGCGAAGGAAACAGGGAAAACATCAAAATCACTACTCCTGAGGATCTTCAGATAGCAGAAGCTATTTTAATGCATAAGAAGCAGCAGTAATCAGCCGATTGCTGTCTGCTCAGCCTTACCATAAGTAACAAGAGAAACCGGGAAATAACAGAGCAGGTATTCCTGACTTGTAAGTTAAGCTGTTTTGGTTCAGTTATTCTTCTGTTCTCTCTCCCTGCAGGGTAGCAGAGGAACATCCGGTAATTCTCACCATGGCATAATCTCCGGGTTTTAGCCCGGTATTGTTGTCAAAAACAACCACTTTGTTCTGGCTGTTTCGCCCGGTAACCCTTTTCTCCGATTTTTTCGAAGTTCTCTCTACCAATACCTCAAATACTTTCCCCACATCGGCCTGGTTACTTTTGAGCGACAATTCATTCTGCAAATCAATGACTTCCTGTAAACGCTGTGATTTAACCTCTTCCGGCACATCATCCTCAAGTTTTTTAGCGGCAAGGGTCCCCGGACGTTCAGAATACTTAAACATATAAGCAAAATCGAATCCAACTTCACGCATCAGACTGAGGGTCTGGAGGTGGTCATCTTGTGTTTCGCCACAAAAGCCGGCAATGATATCTGTAGAAACAGCGCACTCAGGAACAATGCTACGAATGGCAAGAATACGGGACAGGTATTCCTGGCGGGTATATTTTCGGTTCATGTTTTTCAAAACACTGCTGCTTCCTGATTGAGCAGGAAGGTGGATTGCCTTGCAAATGTTATTATAGGATGCAATTACCTGCAACAGCTCCACCGACATATCCTTTGGGTGGGAAGTGGCAAAACGGATCCTCAGGGCCGGATCAATAGATGCCACAGCTTCCATGAGTGCGGGAAAACTCCATGCAGCATCAGATTCTCCGTTTTTCCAGTGATATGAATTTACATTCTGGCCCAGCAGGGTAATTTCGCGGTAACCTTGCCCAAACAAATCGCGTGCTTCGTTGATAATGCTTTCGGGTTTTCGGCTTCTCTCTTTACCCCGGGTAAAAGGCACTACACAGTAGGTGCAGAAATTTTCACAACCCCTCATAATAGAAATAAATGCCGAAACTCCATTGCTGGCATACCGCACCGGGGTGATGTCTGCATAGGTCTCTTCGGAAGAAAGGATCACGTTAACCGCTTTTTGTCCACTTTCCACATCCAGCAAAAGCTGTGGAAGGTCCCTGTAAGAATCCGGGCCAACAACCATATCTACCCTCATGCCCATTTCTTCTTCTTCCAGCAACGATGTCTTGAGTCTTTCAGCCATGCATCCCAAAACACCCAGCACCAGCCCCGGCTTGCTTTTGCGCAAATGCTGGAGCTGCTTCAAACGGTTAAATACTTTCTGCTCTGCATTTTCGCGGATTGAACAGGTATTGAGAAATATAATGTCGGCATCTTCCGCTTTGTCAGCAGAAGTATAATTTTTTTCAGTAATGATGGAGGCCACAATTTCGCTGTCAGAGAAATTCATCTGGCAACCGTAGGTCTCTATATAAATTTTCTTTTCCAAGTCTGTTTTTCAATTAGTTATATACAATTAAGAATTAAGCATTGACCTGCAAAATTACTTAAATTACCAGCAAGGCAAACATAAATTATTGATGGATGTTTAGATTTTGAGACGATAATTGTTTTATTTTGCAAAAAAAAGGATGCAGCAGCAGAAATCAAGAATCCGTTTCTGCATGTTCGTCACAAGCCATTCAGGATGTTCGTGGTGTTTTTCTCCCCAGGATAAAACAGTGATTATAGGTTTATTATGCGGGCTTTCCATTGAGGCAGGCCAGGCAAATAATTTGAACAGAACCTGCCAAAACAATTTTTTAAATTTATTCCGTAGCTTTGCAAGCTTAAAATTTAGCAATTAAAAATAAGAGATTATGGTTAAAAACCTGGTAATAGTAGAGTCACCCGCCAAAGCCAAAACCATTGAAGGATTTCTTGGGAAAGAGTTTTTGGTGAAATCAAGTTTCGGTCACGTGCGGGATTTGTCAAAAACCAAGTTAGGCGTTGATATAGAAAACAATTTTGCACCCATATACGAAATTTCGGCCGACAAGAAGAGCGTTGTCAGTGAGTTGAAAAAATTATCCAAAGATGCAGAAATAGTGTGGTTAGCAACGGATGAAGACCGCGAAGGAGAAGCCATAAGCTGGCATTTGGCCGAAAGCCTGAATCTGGATTTAAAGAAATGCCGCCGCATTGTATTTCATGAAATCACCAAGACAGCCATTCAGAATGCCATCGAAAAACCACGGTCTATCGACAACAACCTGGTAAATGCCCAGCAAGCCAGACGCGTACTGGATCGCCTGGTGGGATTTGAACTTTCGCCGTTGCTTTGGAAAAAGGTGAAACCTTCATTGTCTGCAGGCAGGGTACAATCGGTTTCGGTCAGGTTAATAGTGGAGCGTGAAAAAGAGATTCAGGAATTTAAGACTGCCGGATCCTTCAGAGTAACCGGTTTATTCCACGTAATTCACAATGGCCAGCCCGCTGTAATCAAGGCAGAGCTACCCCAGCGCTTTAAAACCAAAAAAGAGGCTGTTGAATTTCTGGAGAGGTGCATCAATGCGGGCTATTTTGTTGAGAATATTGAGACCAAGCCGGCAAAAAAATCACCTGCGGCCCCTTTTATCACATCTACCTTACAACAGGAAGCAAGCCGTAAACTGGGATTTTCCGTATCACGCACCATGATAGTAGCGCAAAAGCTCTATGAGTCCGGAAAAATCACCTACATGAGAACCGACTCCGTCAACCTCTCGGATACCGCTGTGGCAATGGCCAAAGAGGTAATTGAAAAGAACTTCGGAAAAGAATATGTGCAGATCCGCAAATATGCCACCAAATCCAAGGGAGCCCAGGAAGCACACGAGGCCATAAGACCTACATACATGAATGTAATGGAGGCAGGGGCTGATGCATCCGAAAAACGGCTCTATGAACTTATCTGGAAACGCACCGTTGCATCGCAGATGAGTGATGCCAGGCTGGAAAAAACCAACGTTACCATTGGCATATCAACAACAGATGAAAAGTTTATTGCCAACGGAGAGGTTATGAAATTTGACGGATTCCTGAAAGTTTATCTTGAATCTACAGATGATGAGGATGATGAGGTTCAGGAAGGAATTCTCCCTCCCCTTAAGGTGGATCAGAAACTGGAAATGGACGAAATTATCGCCCAGGAAAGATTTACCAAACATCCGCCCCGCTACACGGAAGCCAGTCTTGTAAAGAAACTTGAAGAACTCGGTATTGGCAGGCCTTCTACTTATGCCCCTACCATTTCTACTATACAGAAGAGGGAGTATGTGGAAAAAGAGAGTCGTGAAGGTGATAAGCGGGAATATGAACACCTTTCACTGAAAAACAACAAAATCGCCACCCAGAAAAAATCAGAGATTACAGGGACAGAAAAGAACAAACTTTTCCCCACAGATATTGGCATTGTGGTTAACGGTTTTCTCATGGAATACTTTCAAGGCATCATGGATTACAATTTTACCGCCAATGTAGAGAAGGAATTTGACGATATAGCCCAGGGGCTGAAAGAGTGGACCAAGGTTATTCATGAATTCTACCATCCTTTTCACGAAAAAGTTGAGCATACCCTTCAACATTCAGAAAAGTTCAGTGGTGAGCGAAAGCTGGGCAAAGATCCCAAAACAGGCAAAGACATCATTGCACGCATTGGCCGTTTTGGCGCCATGGTACAGATCGGCCATGCCGACGACGAAGAGAAACCCCTGTTTGCAGGACTTCGGAAAGACCAGAGCCTGGAAACCATAACCCTGGAAGATGCTTTGGATTTATTCAAGCTGCCACGCAAAGTTGGCGAATATGAAGGCAAGGAGATTGTTGCAGCAGCAGGAAGATTTGGCCCCTACCTGCGGCATGATTCAAAATTCTACTCATTGCCCAAGACTGACGACCCCCTTACAATAGAGCAGGAGAGGTCTATTGAAGTAATAGAAGAGAAGCGGGAAAAAGACAGGCAAAAAGTAATCAAGGAGTTTAAGGAGAATGAAAATGTAAAAATTCTGCGCGGCAGATGGGGTGCTTATCTGGCATCCGAAGGCAGCAATTACAAGCTCCCTAAGGACAAAGACCCTGAGAAGCTCAGCCTGGAAGATTGCCTAAATATTATAAAAGAAGGAACCTCAACACAGAAATCACGTACAACACGAAAGAAAGCACCAAGCAAGAAGAAAAAATAAAATCCTTTAATTCTGTTTATGGAAATTGCTGATTTTTTCGTACCGGTGGAATTCCAGAAAATCCATTTTTCTGAAGATTCTCACCCGCTGATTCTGGGAAATGTTATCAACAGCTATAATGAGGAGCAGTCATTCCCTTCCCTTGATGGTATTGACATTGCAATACTTGGGGTAAAAGAAGACCGCAATGCCATAGAAAACAAGGGTTGTGCATATGCACCGGATTATGTCCGGAAATATTTATACAACCTCTACCAGGGTCCCTTCAAACTCAAACTGGCCGATTTAGGAAATATCAAACAGGGAGAAACCCCGGAGGATACCTATTTTGCAGTAAAAACAGTGGTGTCAGAACTGCTCGAAAACAGGATTATCCCTGTTATCATCGGTGGCAGTCAGGATTTATCTTATGCCAACTACAGAGCTTATGAAACACTGGGACAGATAATAAATATCGTATCGGTCGATTCCTCTTTTGATTTGGGTTTAAATGAAGAGCACATCCATCATAAAAATTATCTTAACAAAATCCTGACCCATCAGCCTAACTTTCTGTTCAATTACACCAATATCGGATATCAGACCTATTTTGTGGATCAGGACGCCATTGAGCTGATGCACAAACTAAACTTTGACATTCACCGGTTGGGAATCGTAAGAAAGAACCTGGAGGAAGTGGAGCCTATTGTTCGCAATGCCGACATGCTCAGTTTCGACATGAGCAGTATCAGGCAGTCTGATGCCCCGGGCAATGGGAATGCCTCTCCCAATGGATTTTATGGAGAAGAGGCATGTCAGATAATCAGATATGCCGGATTGAGCGACAAACTCTCGTCGGTTGGTTTTTATGAACTAAACCCCGCCTTTGATAATGGGGAGCAAACCGCCCATCTGGTGGCACAAATGATCTGGTATTTCCTTGAGGGTTTTTACCACCGCAAAAACGACTTTCCTGACAGGCAAAGAAAAGACAGCTCCTCATATGTAAAATACGTGGTGTCAATGAAGGAATTTAAAGAGGAGATCGTTTTTTACAAAAGCAAGGTAAGCGATCGATGGTGGATGGAAGTACCCTGTCAGGGGCTGCAATCCAAATACGAAAGACAATTTCTTGTACCTTGTTCCTACAATGATTACCAGTCAGCCTGCCAGGAAGAACTTCCGGAAAAATGGTGGCAAGTATATCAAAAGTTTCTCTGACTTATGCCCTTTTTCCGACCTGTCTTTTTTAACAGCCTCATAATCTTCATGTTCTGTGTAAATTTCAAACATGCTTTGGAATCAGAAATATCATTTTTTCAATGAAAAATAGTACTTTTATCCATGAGCATATCAAGACACAAGTATTTCTTCGGGAACAAAACAAGTAGAAATACTGATAAGGTAATCTAAGATAGTTTTTATATTTGTGGTGTCATTTGGCGTATTACCATTTGGCAAGTTATTGAAAAACAATATGTTCTTTGAAATTTTGGTTCCAAAACTTATTAACAGCCCCTTGTTGATAAAAAATATTGTAATTTTACGCCCCTGAAAACAGGCGCGAAAGCGGTGAGAAAAAATTTACCTGTTGGTTCAATTTTTTAAAGAATACTGCGTTTGAACAATTGAGTGATTCAAAAAAACCAGTCTTAAATGAAAAAGTGCTGCATTGCTGTTGTATTAATATTGTCTGTAATTTTTTCTGATGATGTATTGGGTCAGCAAGAAGCGCAATTCAGTCACAACATGTTTAACAACATGGGCATCAACCCCGGTTACGCAGGGCTTCGGAATGCAATATGCGCCACAGCCCTTGCCCGCCAGCAGTGGGTTGGCTTTCGCGACGAAGAAAGAAACCGGATAAATCCGGAAACTTACAGTTTTACCGTTGATGCTCCCCTTCCCTTTATTCGTGGAGGTCTTGCATTGGGTTTTCTTCAGGATCAGCTTGGTTATGAAACAGCACTTGGAGTAAAACTTGCTTATTCTTATCATCTTGACATGGATTATGGAAAAATGGGAATAGGCGCGCAGATAGGATTCCTTGATAAAAGGTTTGATTTTGCCGAATTGCGCCCCATTACAGATGGAGATCCCGCATTGATTGGCTCAGGAGAAGAATCCAGGATGATGATTGATGGTGCACTGGGAGTATTTTATCAGATGGACCAGACAGCATGGGCAGGCATATCAGTCAGCCAGCTGGCTCAAACCCGGCGCGAAATAGGAAGCGCTGAATACCAGCTAAGAAGACATTTGTATGTATCTGCCGGTTACAATTATCCAATACCGGGTCAACCCCATTTTGTTGTCAGTCCATCCATTTTGTTCAAAACAGACTTTGGCAGTCTGCAAACGGATTTTAATACGCTCATTACATTTCGCGAAAGATTCTGGGGTGGGCTAAGTTACAGGATACAAGACGCTGCTGTTGTACTTTTGGGACTATCATTCGAACAAATAAGCATAGGATATTCCTATGACATCACCCTGTCGCCCCTGGGAAGGAGTGGCAGAAGCTGGGGAAGTCATGAAATATTCGTACAATATTGTTTCAGCCTGGATATCGAAAGAATCCAGCATAAGCAAAGAAATGTCAGGTTCTTGTAGGCAGGAAAATGATCTATGTTTTGAAACCTAATCATTAAATGCCCGTAAAATTGTGGAAAAAGATTTATTGAGAAATAGTATTTATAAGTGGTCATAAAATCAGGAATTAACATGAAAAGGTTAATATTAATTGCATCGATAGTGGTATTGATAACCAGTTGTGACCGTTCAGGCCGAGGTCATTTAACAGGTGTTCAAAATCGTCCGGATGGTTTTTATGCAGATCCTCCCGGTATGGTATACATCCCAATGGGAAGTTTTAACATGGGACCATCAGATCAGGATATAGCATATTCGCAAAATGCTATAACCAAAACTGTATCACTCCCTGCTTTCTATATGGATGAAACAGAAATTACCAACAACCAATACAGGCAATTTGTATACTGGGTAAGAGACTCTCTTGCTCACTTACTGCTGGCCGACATCGACGAGGATCATCTTATTTTGATGGATGATTTTGGCATGGATCTGGAACCCCCTCTTATTAACTGGCGTCAGCGCATTCGCTGGGACGGTGAAGAAGAAAGAGAAGTTTTAGAAGAACTTTTCCTGCCCGAGCATGAAAGATTCTTCAGAAGAAGAGAAATTGACAGCAGAAAACTTATATACAGGTATCATATCATTGACATCAATCGTGCTGCACGGCGTGCAGAAAGAAATACCCCCCGTAACGAATTTGTAGTAGAATACGAAACGGCGGTATATCCTGATACCCTGGCCTGGATTCACGATTTCAGCTATGCATACAATGAGCCCATGACCCAGTATTATTTCTGGCACCCCACCTATGACCATTACCCTGTTGTGGGCGTGAATTGGCTTCAGGCACGTGCATTTACCATCTGGAGAACCAATTACCTGAACAACTACCTTTCCAACAGGGAACGTCCGTTTGCTCAGGAATTCAGACTTCCCACAGAAGCTGAATGGGAATATGCTGCCAGAGGTGGCCTCGACCTTAACCCCTATCCATGGGGAGGTCCTTACACCCGAAACATTGACGGTTGTTTCCTGGCCAACTTTAAGCCTTTACGTGGTAACTATGTGGATGATGGCGGTTTTCAGACTGTCATTGTAGGGCATTATCCTCCCAACGACTACGGATTGTATGATATGGCAGGAAATGTTTCTGAATGGACAATTAATGCGTGGGATGAGTCGTTCTATAACTTTGGACACGACATGAACATGCACTATCATTATGAAGCTCAACCCGACGATCCTATCACCCTTAAGCGCAAAGCCATCAGGGGCGGATCATGGAAAGATGTCGGGTTTATGTTACAGGTAAGCACCCGCACCTATGAATACCAGGATACAGCAAAATCCTATATCGGTTTCAGGTGCGTACAGACCTACCCCGGCAGAGACAGGGGCGATGGAAACAGAGCATCTAATGTCTATTAATTTTATTGTATTCAAATCATTATTTTATTCAAATCATACACCTGAACGTTTATGAAATTTGCACAAACCAAAGCATTCAAAAATTTCATGTCCAAGCTCTATGGATGGGGAGCAGCACTGGTAATCATGGGAGCATTGTTTAAAATTCAGCACTACCCCGGAGCAGGGTTGATGCTGGTAATCGGGCTAAGCACAGAGGCCCTTATATTTTTCTTCTCTGCTTTTGAGAAGCCGCATGAGGAACCTGACTGGTCACTGGTATATCCCGAACTGGGAGGCATTGAAGGAGAAGGAGGCTCAGACAGTCGCGAGAGAGACAACCTGGTACGCAGTGGTGGAGCTGGCACAACCAATGTGCAAAGTGTTACTTTATCTGCCAACCTTGACAAAATGCTCGAAGAAGCCAATATTGGACCCGAATTGATTGGGAACCTCAGTGCAGGTCTGAAAAACCTCAGCGACAATGCATCTAAACTTGCCGACATCTCCAATGCTGCAATAGCTACTCAAGGTTATATCCAGAATATGGAAAATGCATCGAAGTCAGTTCTTGAGCTCAGTCAGTCCTATAAAAACACCAACGAATATCTCAAGCATGATTTAAGTCTGGCAGAAGAATATGCCGGAAGCCTTAAAAATGCTGTAGGATCCATGAACCAGCTCAGCGAGACTTATAAGGAAACCACTGAAAATGCCAAAGAGCAACTCAGCTTGTCGCGCCAATACAACGAAAGCATCAAGAGTATTACCGGTTATACCAATGATTTGGCAGCTAACTACAGCCACAGCTCAGAATTACTGGTTAAAACTGTTGAAGCTTTGGAGAATTCCAGCACACAAGGTGAGAAATACTCTCAGCAAATGCAGAAATCAGCTCAAAACCTTGAGGCACTCAATGCGGTATATGAGCTGCAATTGCAGGCCAACGATGCGCAATATCAGGCATCAACAAAAATTAAGGATGCCGTTGAGAACCTTGTAGAAAACATCAATGGCTCTGCCAGTGGTACCGTTGAATACAAGGATCAAATGGCTCAACTCAACAAGAAAATTGCTGCACTCAACAGTGTTTACGGAAATATGTTGACAGCAATGAACTTTAACGTATCAAAATAAATCACGTTGACATTCTTAAAATCACCAGCGTTGATTTAAGACTTGCACATTTTAATAAACCTACAGCAATAGAATAATATGGCAGGAGGAAAACAAACCCCGCGGCAAAAACTGATTGGTATGATGTACCTCGTTTTAACAGCGCTACTGGCATTAAATGTTTCAGTAGAGGTACTTGATGCTTTTGTTATGGTTGATCAGGGGTTACAGCAAACCAACAAGAACTTTGAACGCAACCTGGGGCTTCTTTATGATGCTTTTGAGGAACAGAAAAAAGACAATCCAGCCAGGGTTGAAGATTATTATAACCGGGCGCAGGAAGCAGCAAGGATGTCAGATGAACTTGTCAAGTTCATTTTAGACTCCCGCAGTGAAATGATTGCCCTTGTGGATAAAATAGAAAAGGAGGAAGCTGACACCCTCAATCTGCTGCAAATGAAGGCAAAGGACAACTACAGTCGTTCTTCTACCTTCTGGATGGTAACTCCTATAGATGGAGGAACAGCAGCAACCACAGAACCTGGCGGACCCAATACAAGAGGTTACAAACTCCGGGAAATGATTGAAGAGTTTAAGAATGAACTTTTGGAACTTCTTCCAGCAGGATCAGGCATCCAGCTGGGACTGGATATCGAGGGTCCGTTTTATGATAAAAGTGGCAGGGAGGTCTCATGGCATGCGGCCATGTTTGACCGCCAGATTCCCGTCGCCGCTGCTACCAATTTGAGCCGGCTCATTACCGAGGTCAGAAACGCACAGTTTGATGTAGTGCGGGCCCTCTACCAGGCGATTGGAGCAGGTACTTTTACTTTCGACATGGTTCAGGCAAAAGTTGTTCCCAGGAGCCAGATAGTGATCCAGGGAGACTCATACCAGGCAGAGGTTCTGGTTGCGGCATATGACTCCAAACAACAACCTCAGGTATTTGTAGGCGGTCGTCGTGTAGAAGGTGGCACCATAAGAATTCCTGCCACAGCAGAAGGTATTCAGAGGTTTTCCGGTTTTGTAAGGGTAATGGGACCCGATGGCCCCGTAGAGTATCCGTTCTCAGATGAATTTGTTGTTCAAAGGCCTGCAGCTACAGTTAGCGCAGATGCAATGAACGTATTTTACATGGGTGTAGATAACCCGGTATCCATTTCGGTACCCGGTGTGCCTACTGACATGATTGAAGCCCGGATCAGTGGCGCAGGAAACCAGTTAATCCCCAGAAGAGCTGGGTATACTGTTAGGCTTAGCCAAAACCATAATGTCAATCAGAATGTCACCATTACAGCATTTGCCCGCATAGAAGGGCAGTTAAGAAATATGGGTGAGGCATCATTCAGGGTTAGGGTCGTTCCCGACCCGGTACCTGAAATTGCAGGACAAACTGAAGGTAGCATTGCCCGCCAGATTCTTGCAGCCGCACCTATCATCCCCAGGATGAGAGACTTTGATTTCCAGATGGAATTTCGCATCACTTCGTTTACCATGAACACTACTGTGGCAGGAGACTTTCAGGAATGGAGATCCCCTTCCAATGTCCAGACACAGGAAATGACCAATGCTATAAACCGAGCCACCAGAGGACAAAGGTTTACCTTCCAGGATATCCGCGCCATTGGCGACGATGGAAGGGAAAGAAGCCTCCCCCCAATGGTTTTCAGAATTCAATAAACAATAAAAATATCGGAGGTTAAATTATGACCAGATTTAAGCAATTTTTAGTTCTCTCTCTTACAGCTATGCTGTTTGTAAATCCCCTGAGTGCCCAGGTGCTGGAAGGTGGAACCCCAAGAGACGGCTTCTATGATAAAGTATGGATCGAAGAAAAAAGACCCATCCCCCTGGCCTATGTAAGAGAAGCTGATGTGCTTTGGGAAAAAAGGGTTTGGCAGGTTATTGACCTTAGAGAAAAAATCAATCTCCCTTTGTACTTTCCTAATATCACAATCGATGACAGGCAAAGCCTTATGCAGGTGCTCATCTCTTCCATCAATGAAGGTTCAATTCAGGCATTTCAGGATGATGAATTTACCCTGACGTTTACACCGGAAGAAATCAGGAACCAGTATGCAAGGGAAGAAACCAGGACCCTTACACGTCCTGATCCCCCATACGAAGAGTACGACACTACTTTTGTTATCCCTCTAAACCCCGAAGACGTCACCAAATACCGGATCAAGGAAAGCTGGTTTTTCGACAGCAAACGTTCTGTACTGGATGTTCGTATCATTGGCCTTTGTCCGGTGAGAGAAAGGGTTGATCCAGAAACGGGCGAAAGCCTGGGTGACCAGCCCCTGTTCTGGGTATATTTCCCTGAAGCAAGAAACGTACTTGTAAATGCAGAAGTCTTTAACCGTCGTAACGACGCACAGCGTATGTCGTTCGATGACCTTTTCCTGCGCAGAATGTTTAACAGTTATATCTACAAAGAGTCAAACGTATATGACAGGCTCATCCAGGAGTATATAGAAAACGGACTCGACCAGTTGCTTGAAGCTGAAAAAATCAAAACAGATATTCGTAACTACGAATTGGATCTTTGGGAATACTAACACCTTTTCTTAATACATTTCTGAATCATAAAACAGGGTGGTCCTTTGCGAAACCACCCTGTTTTTTTTAGAGACTACCCTACCATTGATGCTTTTGCAGTTGCGCTGACAGTCAATGTATTTATTGCCGTCTGCTTTAGCTGCCAGTCAAGATCAGCCCACCAAAATCCCAGGGCTTTAGCCCCATTGAACTACCCTTAGATTTAGACCTTTTCAGTTGCGCTGACATAAAAAGCAAAACTTTGCCCCAAATTTTTCTCGCAGCGCAGATTTATCCTCTCTTTCCCGATCCGTTGGCTAAAGCCAACGACAATGGATAATAATTGAAACTACCCTTTACAACAATTAGACAATGTATCTATTGCCGCTGCCGGTTAAGTTCAACTCAGCATCATCTCCGGGCTTTAGCCCCATTGCTAAATCATTTTTCGTGGATCCACCCACCTGTCAAACTCTTCTTCGGTAAGCAACCCCGAGTCAATGGCTGACTGCTTCAGAGTCAGGTTTTCTTCGTGAGCTTTTTTGGCAATTTTCGCGGCATTGTCATACCCGATGTGAGGATTAAGAGCAGTAACCAGCATCAGCGAATTATTGAGATGGGCGTTGATGTTTCCCTCATTGGCAGTGATACCTTCCACACAATTGTTCCTGAAAGAATTGGAAGCATCAGCAATCAATCGGGCTGACTGAAGCAGGTTATAAATCATTACCGGCTTAAATACATTGAGCTGAAAATGTCCGTTCATCCCTCCTACTGTAATAGCAGCATCATTGCCTATCACCTGCGCAGCAACCATGGTAAGGGCTTCAGACTGTGTGGGGTTCACTTTTCCCGGCATGATGGATGAGCCGGGTTCATTGGCAGGCAGGGAAAGTTCTCCCAATCCGCAGCGTGGTCCCGACCCCAGAAAACGGATGTCGTTGGCAATCTTCATCAGTGAAACAGCAAT